>JALYUO010000369.1 GCA_030853735.1 Chloroflexota bacterium | reverse complement strand
CCGCTTGGCGATCTCCGCTCTGCTTACCCCTTACTTGCCCGTGCCCGGTTGCTGCGCGCCTGCGCTGCCCGACTGGGCCCGCCGGTAAGCCGTATCCTACTGCGCGCGCCTCCGTTCAGCGGCTTCTCGTCCAGAGCTGACTCCCGCGGCAGCCGGGGCTGCTCAGGAGCCAACTGATCGTGACACCGGTACGCCACCGGAGATCGGCCTGTAGTGTCGTGAAAGGAGAGCGATCCGTGGATACAGAAACGGTTCCCTATGGGCGAAAAACCCAACACGCCCCCGCCGTCAAGGAAGTGCATATCGTCTGGATGACCACCGGCTTGAGTTGTGACGGCGATACGGTTTCGATTACCGCCGCCACGCAACCCAGTATTGAAGATGTGGTGCTAGGGGCCATTCCGGGGCTGCCCAAGGTGCATCTGCATAACCCGGTCTTGGCCTATGAAACCGGCGACGATTTTATGCAATGGTGGTACGACGCGGAAGCCGGCAAGATCGATCCCTTTGTGCTGGTGCTGGAAGGCTCGGTGCCGAACGAGGACATCAAGACTGAAGGCTATTGGGCGGCGATGGGCACCGACAAGGCCACCGGCCAGCCCATCACGACCAACGAGTGGATTGATCGCTTGGCCCCCAAAGCCTTTGCCGTGGTCTGTGCCGGCACCTGTGCGACCTACGGCGGCATTCATGCGATGGCCGGCAACCCGACCGGCGCGATGGGTCTGGCCGATTACCTGGGCTGGTCCTGGAAATCGAAGGCCGGGCTGCCTATCATCAACGTGCCCGGCTGCCCAGTGCAGCCCGATAACTTCATGGAGACGCTGCTCTATCTGCTGTACCAAGCGGCGGGCCTCGCCCCCATGATCCCGCTCGATTCGGCGCTGCGGCCCACCTGGCTGTTCGGCAAGACGGTCCACGAAGGCTGCGACCGTGCCGGCTATTACGAACAGGCCGACTTCGCCACCGAATACGGCTCGCCTAAGTGCCTCGTCAAGCTAGGCTGCTGGGGGCCGGTGGTGAACTGCAACGTACCCAAGCGCGGCTGGATGGCCGGCATCGGCGGCTGCCCCAACGTGGGCGGTATCTGCATCGGCTGCACCATGCCCGGCTTCCCCGATAAGTTCATGCCGTTCATGGACGAACCGCCCGGCGCACGCATTTCCTCTGCCGCCATTGGGGTCTATGGCGGGGTGATTCGCAAGCTGCGTACCTTTACCAATGAGACGGCCAACAAAGAACCGAAGTGGCGGCATCGCGGCCCCAAACTGGACACGGGCTATCGCCCCACGACCTACGGGAAGAAGTAGCAGGAGGAGCAGCACGATGACCACACTCATGGACCCAACCGCAGCCACCGCTACCCAGGCTCCTAATCTGGTCGAGATGTCGTGGGATCCGATCACGCGCATCGTCGGTAGCCTGGGCATCTACACCAAAATTGACTTCGCCAACAAGCAAGTGGTGGAATGCCACAGCACGTCGTCGATCTTCCGCGGCTATAGCATCTTTATGAAGGGCAAAGATCCGCGCGACGCGCACTTCATCACCAGCCGCATCTGCGGCATCTGCGGCGATAACCACGCGACGTGCGCTTGCTACGCGCAGAACATGGCCTTCGGCGTGCGTCCGCCCGCGCTGGGCGAGTGGATCGTCAACCTCGGTGAGGCCGCCGAATATATGTTTGACCACAACATCTTCCAGGACAACCTAGTCGGCGTGGACTTTTGCGAGCAGATGGTCAAAGAAACGAACCCCAGCGTCTGGGAAAAGGCGCAGGTCACGCCCGCGCCCCATGCCGGCGATCACGGCTACAAAACTATCGCCGAGATCATGACCGCGCTCAACCCTTTCAGCGGTGAGTTTTACCGCGAGACGCTGCACATGAGCCGCGTCACGCGCGAGATGTTCTGCCTGATGGAAGGCCGCCACGTCCACCCCTCCACGCTCTACCCCGGCGGGGTCGGCACGGTGGCGACGGTGCAACTGTTCACCGACTACTTGGTGCGCCTGATGAAGTATGTCGAGTTCATGAAAAAGGTTGTGCCGCTCCACGATGACCTGTTCGATTTCTTCTACGAGGCGCTGCCCGGCTACGAGGAAGTCGGCCGACGCCGCATCCTGCTCGGCTGCTGGGGATCGTTCCAAGACCCCGCCGTGTGCGACTACGAATATCGCAACATGGACAAATGGGGCAAGGCGATGTACGTCACGCCGGGTATCGTCGTGGACGGCAAGCTGGTCACCAACAACCTGGTAGACATCAACCTGGGCATCCGCATCCTGCTCGGCAGCTCCTATTACGACGATTGGGCCAACAGCGAGACGTTCGTCAAGCAAGATCCACTGGGCAACCCGGTAGACCAGCGCCATCCCTGGAACCAGTCCACCATCCCGCACCCGCAGAAGCGCGACTTCAACGGCAACTACACCTGGGTCATGTCGCCGCGCTGGCTGGACAAGCGCACCGGCGATCATCTGGCGCTCGACACCGGCGGCGGTCCGCTGGCCCGCTTCTGGTCCACCGCCCTGGCCGGCCTAGTAGACATCGGCTACATCAAGGCGACCGGCCACAGCGTCAAGATTTACCTGCCGCAAACGGCGCTGAAGCCGGAAGTGGAGTTCGAGTGGAAGATCCCGCAGTGGAGCAACACCATTGAGCGTGATCGCGCCCGCACCTACTTCCAGGCGTATGCCGCCGCCGCCGCGCTCTATTTCGTGGAGCAGGCGCTGGCCGAACTACGGGCCGGGCGCACGGCCACTTGGTCGGAGTTCAAGGTGCCCGACAACGCCATCGGCTGCGGCTTCCATGAGGCGGTGCGCGGCGTGCTGTCGCATCATGTCGTGATCCGTGACGGCAAGATCGCCAACTACCACCCCTATCCGCCGACCCCCTGGAACGCCAACCCGCGCGACAGCTACGGCACGCCGGGGCCATACGAAGATGCCGTGCAAGGCTGCCCGCTGTTCGAGGAGAACGGGGCGGACAACTTCAAGGGCATTGACATCATGCGGACCGTCCGCAGCTTCGATCCTTGCTTGCCCTGTGGGGTCCATATGTATCTGGGGAACGGCAAAGTGATCCAGCAACAGCACTCGCCGATGTTCGGTCATCCGCCGAGTACCACCCTCTGAGAAAGGAACGGGTGCGGCTATGCCGGTGGACCCAGCGATCCAAGAACAAATTGGGCGCATCGAAAGCCTCGTCCAGGCCATAGACGGCTGGACGGACCCGGCGGCGCGCGCGGGCGCGGCAGAACTGCTCCAGGCCACCCTGACGTTTCACGGGGCGGGCCTGGAGCGGATGCTGGACCTGGCCTGGGAGTCCGGCCCCGCCGGCCAGGCGCTGATCGATCAGTTGGCTGGCGATCCCCTGGTCAGCCGCCTGCTGCTGCTGCACGACCTCCATCCACTCGATCTGGCGGCGCGCGTGACCCAGGCATTGGAGAAAGTGCGCCCCTATCTCGCCTCGCACGGCGGCAATGTCGAACTGCTCAGTATCGAAGGCAGCACCGTGCAGTTGCGGCTGCAAGGCAGTTGCCACGGCTGTCCGTCGTCGGCCATGACGCTGAAGTTGGCAATCGAAGAAGCCTTGCAGGAATATGCGCCGGACATGACGGATCTGGTAGTCGAGGGCGTGGTGGAAGCACCGCCGCCCCCGATCAACGGGTTTGTGCCGCTGACGATGGTCGGCGGGCCAAAGCAAAAACGGCCCCCTGCGCCCAGCGCGGGCTGGGAAAACGTGGCGGGCGGCGATCTGCGGGCCGACGGCGTACATCCCCGCGACATCGCGGGCCAGCGCGTGCTGTTCTGCCGCGCCGCCGGCCAGTTATACGCCTACCGCCCGACCTGCCCGGCCTGCGGCCAAGCACTCGACACGGCGCGGCTGACCGGCGGCATACTGACCTGTCCCGCGTGCGCCGGCACCTACGACCTCATGCGCGCCGGGCGTGGCCTGGATCGCCCGGAGTTGCACCTGGAGCCGGTTCCACTGTTGGTGGAGCAGGGCCAGATCAAAGTGGCACTCGCGGTCTTGGCCGGTTGAGACAGGAGCTAGGATGAGCGACGACACGCCAGGGGCAACGAACCCGGCGGCGGCTTTCGGAGCCTTGCGCCGCTTTGTGCGTGCCCCGTCGCCCGTCGAGACCTGCGAACTCTGCGGCGCGGCGCTGACCGAGCAGCATACCCACCTGCTGCAACTCAGCGACCGGCAAATCCTGTGTGCCTGCGATCCGTGTGCCATCCTGTTTAACCATCAGGAGGGCACGCGGTTCCGCCGGGTTTCGCGCCGATTGCTGGGGCTGACCGACTTTCAGCTATCGGATGCTCGTTGGGATGAGTTGTTGATCCCGGTCGGCATGGCCTTTTTCTTCTACAACAGTACCGAAGAGCGCGTGGTCGCGCTCTACCCTAGCCCCGCCGGAGCTACCGAATCGCTGCTGTCGCTGGAAGCGTGGCAAGGCATCGTCGCCGACAATCCCGTGCTGGCCGGCATGGAGCCGGATGTCGAGGCGTTGCTGGTCAACCGCATTCGCGGGCGGCAAGACTACTATCTCGCGCCGCTTGATGAATGTTACCGCCTGGTGGGGCTGATCCGCATGGGTTGGCGCGGTTTGGCGGGCGGCAAAGAAGTCTGGCAGGCGATTGACGACTTCTTTGCCGGGCTAGAGAAACGATGCAGCCGCCGGCCACCGCCGGAGCGAGATAGCGCCCATGCCTGACTTGCAATTGGCGATGCTGGGCGCGGAGATCGTGCCCTATGCGGCGGCCCCGCTGCTGGCTTTCAAGCTACAGGTGACGAACGAGCCGGCAGCGCAACCCATCCAGGCGGTGGCGCTGCAATGCCAGATCCGTATCGATCCCTTGCGCCGCCACTACGCTGCGCCGGAGCAAACCGACCTGCATGATCTGTTCGGCGCGCCGGATCGCTGGAGCCAGACGATGCACAGTATGCTGTGGACCCACGCCGCCACCAGCATCCCAGCCTTCACCGGCAGCACGGTGGCGACCCTGACCGTGCCGTGCTCCTATGACTTCAACATCGCGGCGACGAAATATTTTTATGCCCTGGAAAGCGGCGAAATCCCGCTCACCCTGCTGTTTAGCGGCACGATCTTCTACGAGGTCGCTGACGGCACGCTCCAGGTCACGCAGATACCCTGGGATCGCGAAACAACCTTCCGCCTGCCGGTCGCCACTTGGCGCGCGCTGATGGATCACTACTACCCCAACAGCGCCTGGCTGACCCTGCGCCAAGATGTGTTCGACCGCCTCTACCGCTACAAGATCGCGCACAGCCTGCCCACCTGGGAGCAAGTCTTCGACCTCCTGCTGCCGGCGGGCGACGCGGAGCAGCGACCCTGAGTAGGCTTATGAAAGGTGAAGTACGGATGACCGAGCTAATTACTGAGACCGTCGGCGGCGAGACTTACGAGTATTATCCGCTGGGCGACTATGTTGTACGGGCCGTGGGAGTCTGCGGGGGTCGGCCCACGTTCAAGTATACCCGTATCGAAATCACCGGCACCCTGGATCGTTTAGCTGCCGGCGAGAGTATCGACTCACTTGTCAAGGGCTATCGCGGGCGTGTCCCCCAAGAGGCCGTTGAGGAAGCGCTTCGGTTAGTCATGGCGCAATTTATCAAAACACTGCCTGATCTTGAGTCTGCTGCATGATTGTTCTGGATGAACAATTGCTGGGGCTAGGTCTTGAGAATAAGATTGCAAAATGGTATCCAGGGGCCGTTCAGTTTATTACGGACTTACGTCCTGATAGCATTATCAAAGATGAGAGTGTTTCTCAATTGCTTCGACGGCAAAATAAGCCTACATTTGTTACCATCAATGAACGAGATTTTTGGCGCAAAGTAGAAACGGATCGAAGGTATTGTGTAGTCTGTTTCTCCTTGACCGACTCGCGTGCTAACAAAGTTCCGGGATTACTTAGGTTGTTGTTTCGCTAAACACAGTTTACGACAAAAGCGAAACGGATGGGAACAATGATCAGAGTTACCAGCGAAGAAATAAATTACTATTCCTTGAGTGATAGACAGATCAAGGTCTTGGCTATGCAGGATACGCAACGATGAAACTCGACCGCGCCGCACGCATCGCCGATGCCGTCCTCTATGAGGGCTACATCCTCTATCCCTACCGCCCGTCGTCGGTCAAAAACCGCCAGCGCTGGACGTTCGGCGGCATCTATCCGCAGGCGTACAGCGAAGCGCACGGCGGCAGCGATGCCTGGACGATGCAGACCGAGTGCCTGGTCGAAGGGGATGCCGCTACGCGCGTGACCGTCGCGGTGCGCTTCTTGCACATTCAGGATCGCGTCGCCGGGGTCTTGGATACGCCGGTGCCCGATCTGCCCGCCGATGATGCGCCGGCCTACCGACCCGTGGCGGCGTTGCAGGTTGGGGCGGAGATGGTCCATACGTGGCAGGAAGTCACGGCCCGCGAGATCCTGCTGCCGCCGCTTGATCCGACGACGCTCGCGGCCTCCTATAGCGAAACCTTTGGCTTCCCGGCGACTCGTGCGGTGGAGGCAGTGCGCGGGCCGGATGGTTTGGTCACGGGCGTGATCGTGCGCGTGCAACGCGCGCTCACCGGGCAGGTCGAGGTCAGCGCTACGCCGCTAGAAGCGGGCCTGTATAAATGGACTGCGCAAATCCGTAACCTGACTCCCTGGCTGCCGTCCCCGACCGCAGCGCGGGAGCGCGACGACGCAGCGCCCCAGGCGTTCGTCTCCACGCACACCCTGCTCCAGGTGCAGGACGGCGCGTTCGTGTCGCTGATCGATCCGCCGGCCGCCTATGCCGCGCACGCCGCCGCCTGTCGCAATGTCGGCGCGTGGCCGGTGCTGGTCGGTGCAGAAGGCGAGCGCGATCTGCTGCTGGCCTCGCCCATTATTCTCTACGACTATCCACAAATCGCGCCGGAGAGTCCGGGCGATTTGTTCGACGGTACGGAGATTGACGAGATCCTGAGCTTGCGGATCTTGACCATGACCGACGACGAAAAGCAGGAAATGCGGCAAAGCGATGCGCGGGGTCGCGCCCTGCTGGAACGGACCGAGGCGCTGTCCGCCGAGCAATTCATGAAGCTACATGGCGCGCTACGCACCGTGCGCCCGTTGGAGACCGAGCGATGACCGAGTGGGAGAACCTGACCGAGAACACGCGCCTGGACCTGATCCAGGTGGGCGAGACGGTGTTTCGACCGGGCGATCATGTGCGCTTGCGTCCGGCGCGCGGCGGCGATGTGATGGACCTGATCCTGGCCGGGCACCTGGCGGTCATCGAATCGATTGAGCAGGACTATGAAAATCGCATCTATTTGGCGGTGGTCATAGACGAAGACCCTGGCCGCGAGTTTGGCTTCATGCGCCAGCCAGGCCACCGCTTTTTCTACCCGCCCACCGAAGTGGAGTGGGTGGCCGCAGCGGATCGTGCGCCATGATGCCCGCGCCGCGTGTGCTGGTGGCCGGCATCGGCAACATCTTCCTGGGCGATGATGCCTTTGGCGTGGAAGTGGCCCAGCGCCTGCTCCAGCAACCGTGGCCCGCCGCCGTGCGGGTGGTGGATTTCGGCATTCGCGGCTTCGATCTGGCCTATGCGATCCTCGACGGACCGGAGTTGAGCATCCTGGTGGATGCCACCCAACGCGGCGAATCGCCCGGCACGCTTTATGTAATCGAACCTGATCTGGATGGGGCGGACGTGGTGGGCAGCTCGGCCATGAACGCCCACGGCATGGACCCCGTGACGGTGCTGCGCTTGGTGCAAACACTCGGCGGGCGACCCAAGCGGCTGCTGGTCGTTGGTTGTGAACCGGCAACTTTTGGCCCGGAAGATGAGGGCATGATGGGCCTCAGCCCAGTCGTCACGGCGGCCGTAGAGCCGGCTATGCGCCTCGTCGAGTCGCTGGTGGCCGAGGCGCTTGGTAGCCAAGCGGAACCGGTCTATGCCGACACCGTGCCGGCGGACACGATGGGGATACGCGGCGGTGCATGAGATGGCCGTGATGGGCTATTTACTGGAGACGGTGCTAGAACAGGCGCAGCAGGCCGGCGCGGTGCGCGTGCGGGCCATTAACGTGGTCATCGGGGAGCGCGCCAGCATCTTCGATGACTCGCTGCTGTTCTATTTTGACCTGCTCACGCCGGGCACCGTGGCCGAGGGCGCACGGCTCAACGTCCGCCGCACCGCGATGCGCTTCCAGTGCGCGGCCTGTGCGGAGGACTACGGGCGGGTGGACGACACCTTTGCCTGCCCGCGCTGCGGCACGGTCGGTCAGGTTACGGCGGATGGGAGCGAGTTGTTGATCGAAAGCATTGAGGTCGAGTCATGACCACGGTTCAGACAGTGGCCGTCGGCAAGCGCCTGCTCGACGGCAACGACCGGCAAGCGGCGATCAACCGTGCCCGCTTCCAGGCCGCCGGCATCTTGGCCGTCAACATCATGGCCTCCCCCGGCGCGGGCAAGACGAGCGTGATCCTTCGTACCATGGCGGCGTTGCAAGATGTGGCGCGCGTCGGCGTGATTGAGGGTGACATCGCGGGGCGTATTGACGCGGATCGCGTGCTGGCGGCAGGAGCGGCGGGGGCGGTGCAAATCAATACCGGCGGCAACTGCCACCTGGAAGCGCATATGCTGATCCCGGCCCTGGATGCGCTGGACTTGGCGAATCTGGATCTGGTGTTTATTGAAAACGTGGGCAACTTGGTCTGCCCGACCCACTGGGCGCTGGGCGAGGCGCTTAAACTGTGTGTGTTGAGTACGGCGGAAGGGCATGATAAGCCGGTCAAATATCCTGAAATCTTCGCCGTGAGTGATGCCATCGTGCTCAACAAAATGGACCTGATCGAGCTAGTGGACTTTGAGTGCGCCCGCTTCTACGAATCGGTGCGCGTCCTCAATCCCCACGCGCCGATCTTTGAAATCTCGTGCCGCACGGGAGCGGGGGTCGCCGCCTGGGCGGACTGGCTGCGGCAACAATTGCCGGCCCCGCTACTCAACGGGAAAGAGAGGTAGACCTATGAAACCTATAGCTGGAGCCGTGTTCCTCATAGTCGCCGGCGCAGTGCTGAAAAGCCTGCTGCCCGACATCACCCGCTATCTCAAAATGAAGAGTATGTAAGATGTAGGGGCGCTGCTTACCGCGCCCGTTGAGAATGTAGGGGCGCTACTTGCCGCGCCTGTACTCGTGAGGGATCGCGCAACCTTTTGCGCGAATCTGTACAAGGAGGCGTGATCATGGATGAGCAGAGTTCGACCGGTCCCGCGCACCAACCCGGTACGCACAAGGGCGAGGAATTAAACAAGGCTGAGGGGCCGGAGGCGGGCCGCGAGGAAAAGACCGATGACGGTACGGGCCGGCCGGCCGCCACGTCAACCGCCCGCTACTCAACCGGCATCAACCCGGAAGCCGAGGATCCCATTGATCCGAGTATGCCCCATATGCCACCGGCCTAAGTGGGGCGGGGGCCGACCTCACCCCCCAACCCCCGCTCCTGAAGGGAGAGGGGGAGTTAGAGATAGGTTGTCATGGCGTGCTGTGGCGCTGACCGACCTCACCTCCCAACCCCCTCTCCTACGAAGAGAGGGGGAGTAACAACGGG
>JALYUO010000348.1 GCA_030853735.1 Chloroflexota bacterium | reverse complement strand
CCGGCCTGTTGCGCCCAGGCCGCGCCGCCCGCGCCGGCCAGCACGAGCAGCGCCAGTATCCCAACAATCAGGGGCCACACCCGGCGTTTGCGCGGCGGAGTGGGCGGGGGAAGGGCGGCCGCGGCGGGGCCACGCGCGGTGTTGTCGGCATCGGCAAGGGGAGGGTTCATGAGTCTGGCTCCTGTGGCTAGGGATGGTGGGTTGTCGGGCGGGTGCTATCTTATCATATCATACAATAGAAGACGCTGGGGCGGGGTTACGGGTTGCACCCCGCAGGCGGGATAAAAACCGGGAACAAAAGCGGGATGCGCTGGTCGCGACCGCTGTGGGCACAGCTTCGGCGCTGTCTTAGGCGGGTGCTGCGTCTGCCGCAGATGGCGGCAGCGCGACGTTCTCATAGACGGCGGCCAGCGGCAACACGGCGGCGATAGCGGCGAACTGAATCGTGTCGGCCACGTCGCGCAGTACCCAGTCGTGGTCGTGCCGGATGTAGTGCTCAACCCGCGCTTCATCTTGGGCGACCAGCAGATACTCTTGCAGCGACTCCAGCCCGCGATAGAGCGCGAACTTTTTGCCCCGGTCGTAACCTTCGGTGGATGGCGATAGCACCTCGAAGATCACGGTGGGATTGAGGAGCGTGTCCCGGTGCCCATCCTCAAAGCGCCTCTCGCCGCACACAGCCACCACGTCAGGGTAGGTGTACAACCCACTGGCTTGCACCTTGACCCGCATATCATTCGCATAGGCCCGGCAAGGACTGCCCCGCAACTGGATGCGTAGCTCACTTGCGATATTGAGCGTGATGGTGTTATGCTCTTCACTAGCTCCGGCCATGGCAAAGATTTCACCCGCCAGATATTCGCTCTTATAGGCGGCGGCGCGCTCCAGCGTGAGGTACTCCGCCGGTTCGTAGTAGGGCTTGGGCAGTGAGGCCATGCGGATCTCCTTGTCGCGTGATGCTACGGGCTATCCAGAGAGGCGGCTATTTGTATGTCGAGTAGAGTAGCCGGCCGTATGATTCGTGCGGCCGGCAGATGAACTAGGCGTGCCCGACTACGGCAAGGGAGGAAATATGACATTCTCATAGACAGCGGCCAGCGGCAACACGGCGGCGATAGTGGCAAACTGAATCGTGTCGGCCACGTCGCGCAATACCCAGTCGCGGTCGTGCCGGATGAAGTGCTCAACCCGCGCCTCATCCTGCGCGACCAGCAGATACTCTTGCAGCGACTCCAGCCCGCGATAGAGCGCGAATTTTTTGCCCCGGTCGTAGTGTTCGGTGGACGGCGACAGCACCTCGAAGATCACGGTGGGATTGAGGAGCGTGTCCTGGTGCTCGTCCTCAAACTGCTCCTCGCCGCACACTGCCAGCACATCGGGGTAGGTATACAAGCCGCTGGCTTGTACCTGAACCCGCATCTCGCTGGCATAGACTTGGCACAGACCACCCCGGAATTGGCTACGTAGCTCACACGCAATATTGAGCATGATGGTATTATGCGTTTTACCGGCCCCAGTCGTCGTGTAGATTCCACCCGCCAGATATTCGCTCTTATAGGCGGCGGCGCGCTCCAGCGCGAGGTACTCCGCCGGTTCGTAGTAGGGCTTGGGCAGTGAGGCCATGCGAGTCTCCTTGTCGCTTAGGCTGCGGGCTACTTATAGGTGGGGTGGGGCAGGGGGCCGAGGGATTCGCGCGGCCAGTAGATGAACCAGGCGCGTCCGACGACGGCGGATTGCTGGATGAAGCCGAAGACGTGCGAGTCGTCGGAGTTGCGCCGGTTGTCGCCCAGAACAAACAGCTGGTTGGCGGGCACAGCCGTCTCAGTGCCTTCCGGCGGCCAGTTGTAATCGGGCGGGTCTTGGATATAGGGTTCGGCGAGTTTCAGCCCGTTGATATACACGCCGTCGCCGGCGCGCACCTGCACCCGCTCTTCCGGGAGGCCGATTACGCGCTTGATAAAGTCGCGTTGGAGGTAGTCGTTGGGGGCATGAAGCACGATGATGTCGCCGCGCTGCGGGGCACCCAACAGGTAGGTCATCTGCGCCGGCACCGCCGCGCCGCCGCCCAGTGGGTTGAGCCGCTCGAAAAAGCGCGTGTCCCACTGATAATAGGCCGCTTTGTTGACAAACAGCATCTGGGCGCTGTGCAACGTCGGCTCCATGCTGGTGCCTTCGACGACAAAGTTTTGCACCACGGTCCGCACCGCGAGGAAGATCAGCAGCGTCAGCACGACCGTTTCGAGCAATTCGCGCACAAACGGACGGCGACCCAGGCGCACTTCGGTCACGGCAAAGCGTTCATTGTCGGCGGGCAGACCGGGCAGTTTGGGGCCGCCAAAGGAGTCGGACTCCACTTCGGGGGTGACATTCGTGTTCATAGTCTGTATTATACCCGCTTTTTGGCGTGGCGGCTAATGCGGCCGTAGCTGTAACTGTTCAGTCTGGGGCGGGCCGGCCCCGAATACGGCGCGCATACCCGAATGGGGAGGCACCGCAGGAAGCGCCGGCGGCTAAGGCAGCCGCAGACTGCGCGCTGTCGGCCAAGCGGCGGGTTCAGGCAACTCTATTCGGGTATGCGCGCCGTATTCGGGGCCGGTCTGCGCGGGGAGCACGGCGGTCGGGCAACAGATACGGCGCACAGTCGTGCGCGACTACCCTTGGCGACTTATCTTACAGCCCGCCGGATTACACCGTTACATTTGGCCGGGCTATAGGGGATTGGCGAAAACGGTGGTATAATGAGGACCAGCGACCGCTCACAGTAGGAAAGGATTGCACCCATGATTCCCGCCACGCCTAGCCCCGCCGCCCACTTACCCCTGCCGTCGCCCGACGTGCCCGCCCGCGTGTTGCACCTGCTGGGCAAAGACCATCTGGGGCCGGAGGTGATCCACAGCTTGGCGGCGCTCGACGGTGTGGGGCCGTTGCTGGGCCAGGTGGCGACCGGCGTGCAGCCGGCGAGCTGCTATGAGCGCGAAAATGCGATCTATGCGCTAGGGATGCTCGGCGCAGACACGGCGGTGCCTGATTTGGCGCGCGTCTTGTGGAGCAGCGACCCGAACAGCCAACTGCTGGCGGCGCGCGCGCTGGGGCGCATCGGCAGCCCCGCCGCGTTAGCCGAACTCCGCCGCCTCTATCACGGCACTGCTGCCGCCGACCTAACCCCCCCAGCCCCCCTTCCCTACGAAGGAAGGGGGGGGCAGGCTCCCCCGGTTCCGCGCATTGCCGAGAGCGGCGGGGCGTGGCAGACTAGCACCCACGGGGCAAGCGACGGACACGGCGGGATGCCGGCGGGTACGCGCCCCTTACCCAGCGCAGTGGCGCTCGAATTGCGCGATATCCTGGCCCGCTATAGTCTTTCAGATAATGATCGAGAGATTAAGAAAGAGGAGTTCGCACCCCCAGGTGCGAACGACGCGCCGCCCTTCGGAGTTCGCACCTGGGGGTGCAAACTCCTCAGTGGGCGAGGCTAAACCGATTTTCCAGATCATTATCTGAACGACTATAGGATGTCCCGTAGACTCCCCCTCTCCCTTTAGGAGCGGGGGTTGGGGGGTGAGGTCGGCGCGTCCTCCCGTCCCCTACTCGTGGCGCAGCGCGGTGAGGGGGTCAAGGCGGGCGGCGCGGGCGGCGGGGTAGATGCCGGCCAGCAGGCCGATGATCGTGGCGAAGGCCAGCGCGCTTGCGATCAGCGTGGGAGTCAGGATAAAGAACGGCGCGGGGATGCTGACCTGGATGCTGGTCAGGTAGTTGTGGATCACCCAGTCGAGCAGGCGGCTCAGGAGCCAGCCGCCGATCACGCCGCAGATGCCGCCCAGCAGCCCAATGGCCGCCGATTCGACCATAAACATCTTCAGCACATCGCCGTTCGACGCGCCCAACGCCTTCAGCACGCCGATCTCGCGCGTGCGCTCAAAGATCGCCATGATCATTGTGTTGGCGATGCCGATGCTGGCGACGACCAGGGCCAGCACGCCGATAGACGAAAGCATCGTCTCGACGATCAGGAAGATGCGGTTTACCTGATCGAGCAGCAGTTGCAGCGTCTGCGCGCTAAAGCCCTGCGCGGCCACCGCCGTTGCCACTTGGGATGCGTCGTTCAACGAGCGGGCATGGACGGCAACCTGGGCGTAGCCGTCGGTTTGCAAGATGTCGGGCGCGTTGAACCACCATTGTTTGAGCGCCAGCGCGTCGGCAGTGCCAATTTTGCCGCCGCGCGTGGCCGTATCCACACCAACAATGGTCAGTGGGAAGTCGGCTTTCTCGCCGCGTGGCGTTTCGGCGTGCAACACCGCCTGTTGCCCCACCAGCGCGGCCTCGGCGGCGGGCAGGATGCCCTGGCCGCTCAGATAGCGGTGGCTGAGGACGATGCCGCGGCCCGCTTCGCCGCTCGGTAGCGCCTGCCC
Source organism: Chloroflexota bacterium (assembly GCA_030853735.1). Taxonomy (GTDB): domain Bacteria; phylum Chloroflexota; class Chloroflexia; order QHBQ01; family JAICKM01; genus JAICKM01. The sequence continues at coordinate 1,846 of JALYUO010000348.1, read as the reverse complement.
GGCGGTCAGATCCACCTGCGCCTGAAACAGCGCCTCGCGATTGCTCTGGTCCACCAGCACGAAGGGGTGGCTGGCCCCGCCAAAGGTGAGGCTTAGGTTCAAGCCTTCGGGAATGTCCACCAGCGGATCGACGGTAGCGACCCCCGGCAAGGTGCGGAACCCGGCTACCACGGCGGGCGTAATCGGCTTGTCGGGCCGCGTGCGGGCGTAGGGGTTGAACGCGCCAGTGGCCTGCTGCGGCACCTTCGCGCTGACAAAGACCGTCTCCAGCCCCCATTGCTTGATGATGTCGGTGATCTGCGCTTGCATCCCAATGCCCAGCGACACCATCGTGACCACCGTCAGGATGCCGACCCACACGCCAATCGAGGTTAGTACGGTGCGGATTTTGCGCCGGCGCAGGTTGCCCAGCCCAGTATCCAGCACATCCAATGCTCTCATCGCCCGTCCTCCCGCCCGCCCGACGTGTGCCCTTCAATCCGCAGGATTTGCCCGTCGCGCAGATGCACGGTGCGGTCGGCGTAGGCGGCCACGGCCGGATCGTGCGTGACGACCACCAGCGTGCGTCCGGCGCGGTTCAGGTCGCGCAGCAGTTGCATCACACTGGCTCCGGTGGCGCTGTCGAGATTGCCGGTCGGCTCATCGGCCAGCAGGAGCGGCGACTCGTTCGCCAGGGCGCGGGCGATGGCGACGCGCTGCTGCTCGCCGCCGGAGAGTTGGCTGGGCCGGTGGTCGCTGCGCTCGGCCAGCCCCACCTCGGCCAGCAACGCGGCGGCGCGCGCCCGCCGACTGGCAGGGGCCACCCCGGCCAGCATCATCGGCAGTTCGACGTTTTCCAGCGCGGTGCGATGCAGCAGCAGGTTGAAACTCTGGAAGATGAAACCGACCTGCCGGCGGCGGTGTTCCACCAATTCCTTCGTGCCGGCTTGCGCGAGGTTCAGATCGCCCACCCAAATCTCGCCGCTGGTGGGCCGATCCAGCCCGCCTAGCAGGTTGAGCAGCGACGACTTGCCCGACCCCGATGCGCCCATCAGCGCCACGAATTCGCTGTGGGCAATATCCAGGCTGATGCCGTCTACCGCCGTAACGGGGCCACTGCCCATCTTATAGCGCCGCACTACATTCACTAGGCGGACAATTGGCGGCGCGGCGACGGGGAGCGGTAGGTCGTCCAGCACCGGCGGGCGGTCAAGCAGGTTGGTCATAGCGCCTCTCAGGAGCGTGTACCCGGCAGGGCACGCTGCATACTACGTATCATGGCCGGCACGATCAACTGGTGGAACGGGCGCACCGGCAGAAAATAGGCTCGCCCTAACCAGCCGTTGAAGCGCACCACCGTCGTGACCACCGCCCAGGCTACGCCTTGCTGCCGGCGGATCAACACCGACAGGCGAAAATCTAGGTGGCGATCATCTTCGCCCATCAGAATCTCGTCACCGTTGCGGGCGAAGACACGAAACGGGCCGGCCACGTTCCCCGGTTGCAGGTTGATGCTCTCCGATGCTTGCTTTCGGGGCGATGGCGTTTTCAGCCCAATGAGGCGTACTAGGTTATTGCGTAGCTCCATCAGGGCATTAATCCAGCGGGGGTGGGCAGTGAACAGTGTGCGGACCACGGAGTCCACATCGGTTGCCGTCCCCGCCGGGAGTCGTACACTATACGCATCGGCATAGTCTGTGGTTGCAAATGCCTGCTCGACCAGGGAGCCGTGCGGGATTGGTACTTGTTGGATTTTGCGCGAGATGCTATGAGCCGCCATGGGGGTACTCCTCCTAGTAGTCTGTCAACGCAATTCTGACAGGTGAAATCAGCTGCCGTTTCGCGCTTTTACCTTGTCTGGCCTGTC
>JALYUO010000310.1 GCA_030853735.1 Chloroflexota bacterium | reverse complement strand
GTGGTCCACAGGTTGATGCGCCACTTGTCGGTGACCAGCAGCACGCTGAGGTCGGTTGAGTAGATTGGGCCGGCGGTGTTGCTGGTGTATTGGGCCACATTGGGCATCCCCGCGATCTCGGTGCGTGGCAACACGCGGAACTCGTGGCTCAACCAGTGCGGCGCAGGGTCTAGTGCCACGACCCCGGCGCAGAGGGCCAACATTACACCGGTCGCCAACCGCCGCCCCCCTGAGCGTGGTGCCGCCCGCAAGGCGGCCACGCCCAGCCCTAGTCCCCAGCACAGCGCGGCGGTCAAATCAAGCAGGTGATTGTGATTGCCGCCCAACGTCCCTGCCCCACTCGACATGATCAGGCTCATGCCCGCGTAACCGGCGGCCAGGAGCGCGGGCGAGGAGCGCGCCGACATCTCCCCCAACCCCTCCCCTACGAAGGAAGGGGAGCTAGACGGCCTCACCCCCCAACGCCCTCTCCTGAAAAGCGATGGAGAGTTCAGCGAATGCGACAGAGTCTCCCCCTCCCTTCGTAGGGGAGGGGGCGGGGGGGAGGGGTCGCCCCGCCACAGCGCCAGCCCCAGGCCGAGCAGGCCCGGCAGCAGCAACGGCCAGTAGGTGCCGGCCCAGTTGCGGAACGCATCCCAGTAGGCGGCAGGGAACCAGGGCAGCGCATGGACGGTGATCTCGTGGTAGAAATAGCCGCCTTCGGTCCACCAATTCAACAGTAGGGTGCCCGCCACTGCGCCCGCCGCGTAGATCGCGCTAAAGATCACACCGCGCCGCCAATCGCGCAGGATCAGCCAGACACAGGCGGCCACGGCGGCGGCAATGGCCGTTTGCTTGCTGTAGAAAGCGGCCCAAAACAGCGGCAGCGCGCCCCAGATCCGGCCCTGCCCCGCCGCCGCCCGCAGCAGCCAGAGCAAACCGCCCAGACCCAGTGCGACGGTCAGCATATCGGGCTTAACCAGCACGCCCCAGAAACCGACCATGCCGACCGCGCCCCAGGCCAGCGCGGCAATGATCCCCGCCGACCAGTCGCCCGTCAGGCGGCGCGTCAACGCGATCAGCAGCCCGCCCACGCCTAGCGTCGCCGCCAACGACAGGGCGCGGCCCACCTTGAACGTCGCGCCGAGCAGGTGGATGGCCGGCCAGTTGAGCAGGTAGTAGAGCGGCGGATAGGGCGCGGCGATAAACTGCTGCGGAGTCAGCTTGGCGTAGATGTTCACGCCGTGGTCGAGCAGCAACGTTTCGGCGACGATCATGCTCTCCGACTCGTCGTGCTGGAACGGCCAATTGAACAGCCCCACCATGATGCGCGCGTTGTCCCAGACGCGCGCCAGCAACAGCGCGGCCAGCAGCGCCAATGCAACGCCCAGCGCCCAGGCCGCCCAATCGCGCCTCATCGTGCCTCCACCCAGTCCACGCGCACCCCCAGCAGGCGCGGATCGTAGCCGCCGGGCACGAAGCCGTTGACCCGCACGGTCAGTGTCAGCCAGCCGGCAGTAGGGGGTTGTATCGCCAAGCTGGTTTCCTGCCAAGTGTCGGTCGCCGGTAGCGCATAAGTGCCGGCGGCCAGTTGCCCCCCCGGTCCGGCAGCTTGTACGCGCACCGTGGCGGCGGGCACACCGGGCGGGCGACCCCCACTCCAGCGCACCACCACTTGCCGGGTCGCAGCAGTGACAGGGATACGAATCGTCGCGGTCGGGGCGCTCCAACGGTAAGTCACGGCTCCCACGCCTGAGCCAGCCGTTTCGTTCGCGTAAAAGCCGGTCAGCGCCCCCCAATCCAGCGTGGTTCCGACATCTAACCTCGTATCAGTCGGCGGCGGCAGGAAGCGCGCCGCCCAATCTACCGCCGCGATGCCGGATTCCCGTACAGCGGGCGAGGTAAACACGATCCGTGCCGTCGCGGGGCGGCGCTGCGCCACGGAAATAACTCCCTGTAAGAGCCACGGCTCATACTGATCAAGCAGTAGACTGTCGCGCCCCATTGCGATCTCCCGGCGCGCGAGCAACGCATCCAGGTCCGCCCCACCCTGCGCCAAGTGTATCGCATCCAGCGCCCAGAGGGTATCCGGCACGGTTTGGTCCGCCTGTGCCAGTTGTGCCAGGGCCGCCGCCGGGTCGCGGCCAGGGCCAAGCAACGGCAGCGCCGCCCGATACGGGGCTTGTGCGGCCCACTTGGTCATGCCCAACCCCACCGCACGCACGTCATCGGGCAAGCCAAGCACGACGATAACGAGAAACGCGATAGCTAACCCTGCTGTTAGCCATTTGTTCTTTGTGGATATGTATCTTTCCTTACTGCGCCGCAGAACACAGCGGATGTAAGCCAACCCTAACGGGGTCCACGGCAGCAGCAGCGCGACCACGGGCAGGCGAAAGCGGCTGACGGCGAAAAAGACAAAGACGACTACCATCCAAGTGAGTGTCCAGAGGACGGTCAGCGCCTTCAGCGGATCGGGCGGCGCGGCAGCCAAGCCAAGCAACGCCAGGAGTACGATGATTATGTAAAGCCCATCTTCCCCGACCAACAAGCTGAGGAGATGCGCGGCCGGGATGCGGCCCCAGCTATAGCCGCGCACCTGCCGCTCCTCTGCGGCGAAGTTGATGCGCCAGAAGTCCAGCGACTCTTTCATGCCTTTCAGTAAAAAGTCGCCGGGCTGGGCGGCAATATTCTCCAGCGCCTTGCTGGTGGCGTAGCGGCTTTTGGCGACGGGATCAGCGATGGCACGCAGATCGGTGTCCAGGCGCGTCGCATCGCGCCCGCCGGTACTCGCCAGCCACAGGTTATAACCACTGCTCGTATCGCCGATGATCAGCGCATGGTACGCACTGTAATTATAGGCCACGCCCGCCCCCACCGGCAGCGCCAGCCCGATCAGCAACGCCGCCAGCGCGCGTCCTACCCCCTGGCGGCGCGCCCGCCACAGCACCCACACTCCCAGCAGCGGCACAAACGCCAGCGCGGTAGCCCGCGTCAGTGCCGCCAGCCCCAGCAGTACGCCGGCAGCGCAGAGTGAAACGTATTGCGTATTGCGTATTGCGTATTGCGTATTATCGGGAGATGATGTAGGCTCGTCAACGACTGACCCCTGACCCCTGACCCCCGAC
>JALYUO010000302.1 GCA_030853735.1 Chloroflexota bacterium | reverse complement strand
AGGTCAGCTTGCGGCTCAAAGTACTGCGCGCAGTGCGCGCAGTAGCCCTTGATCAGATGGTATTCGATTAGCGCACCAGGCGCAGGAGGCGGCAGGTCTAGCACTTGGCGCTTACGGGCAATCGCGTTGCCGCTGAGGTGATTACCACAATCCGGGCAGTGCGCTAGGTTCTGTTTACGGATCGCGGTCGGAGTTTCGTAGCGGCGCGCATGATTATGTAGCGGCGCACGTTTCTTACGTGGCTTCTTGTGGGCGGGGTCGGCCTTGGGTTTGTCGGGGTTGACGAAGCCGGGAGGCGGGGTCTTGAGGTGTTCGAGTTCGACGACACGGGCCGCCAGGCGGGTGGCGCGGTCCGGGGCGCTGGTGAGCGCCGCTTGGAGGTCACTGACCTGGGCGCGTAGGGCGAGGTTCTCGGCGCACAAGGCGACGTTCTCGGCGCGCAGGGTTAGGGCTTCATCCGCAGTCACGGCGGCATGGTACCACGTTTACCGGCTTTCTGCCCGCATTCTGAACTATTACGCCTACCCTCCGCGTGCGGCGCTGAGGCCAGCCGCGCGCACTGCACCGTTACGGACGCAGGATCAGGCAGGTGGTGGTGGCGTGACCATAGAGTTTGCCCGCCGCATCGGTCAGGCGCGATTCCGCCGTGGCGACGCGGCTCCCGGCATGGATCACGGTGCCGACGCACAGCACCCGCCCCGTCGCGCTGGTCAGCGGGCGGGTGAAGTTCACGCTAATCGCCAGCGTGGTGTAACCCACCCCGGCGGGTAGCGTCGAGTGGATGGCACAGCCCATTGCCGAGTCGAACAGGGTGCAGGCCAACCCACCATGTACCATGCCGATAGGGTTGTAGTGATACTCCGCCGGTTGGACGGTGAAGCTCACCCGCCCTGCCGCGATCTCCCCGATCTCAATGCCCATCAGTTGCATAATCGGCGGCACGGGCAAGTCGCCACGGGCGATAGCTTGCAAATAGGCCAGCCCGCTCATGGTCGGAGCCGCCTGCGCGCCGCTGGTCGGGTCTTCCCAGGTGACGGTGCGAGTGCGTGCGCTGTTATCCGGTGCGGTCATGCGGGGTTGCTCCTTTACCTAATCAAGCCGGCACCGCCCAACGCGATCGGGTGTCGCCATTATAGCGCCCCCGCTCCGTCGCGCGCTGTAAGCGGCCCCGCAATGGCAGTTGCACAGCAACGCCTTTCTTGAGTAAGATAGGGCGGTGAAGTCGCTAATTTTTCAGCCGCCGGCTGGCCCTCTCACCAGGGGCGGGCTGTGACAGCCGGCGCAGAGCCGGGCGTGCCGCGCTGGGCCTGGGCAGCGATGCCGCTGCTGGCCGTTATTGCGTGGCTGCCGGTGCTGTCGCTCTGGTTTATCAGTGACGATTTCGCGCTGCTGCTCGCCAATACGCGCCAGCCCTGGCCGCAGCCGTTCCTGCTGGGCGGCGCGGGCAGCCTGTTTTATCGCCCCCTCAGCACCAGTCTCACCTGGAACCTCGGCAGCGCCCTCTTCGGCACGCAGGCGCTGCCCTACCATGCCGTCAGCCTGGGCTTGCACGCGCTCACCGCCTGGTTGTTGGGCCGGGCCGTCGCCGTCATCATTGCGGACGGGCGCGTGGGCTGGCTGGCCGGGCTGGTATTCGCCGTCTGGCCGTTGGCAACCGAGCCGGTCGCGTGGCTGGCCGCGCAATGGGATCTCTGGGCGGCAGTTTGCGCGCTGGCGGCGGTCTGGGCCTTTGCGGCGTGGCAACGCCAGGGGGGCCGGCGGCTATATAGCGCCGGGTTACTCGCCTATGCCGCCGCGCTGCTGATGAAAGAGACGGTGCTGCCCCTACCGGCGTTGCTGGCGGCGGTGGCGTGGTTTATGGCCGCCGCCCCCACCGTGCCCACTGAGTCGTGGCCGGCTCGCCTGCGTCGCCTGGGCGGATCGGTGCTGCCGTTCGCGGCGCTAACTCTGGGCTTCGTGCTGTTCCGCATCGCCCTGTCTGGGCGCGTCGGCGGTTATACAGATGCCCGCACCGACCTGCAAAATTTTTGGTGGCCGAGCCTGATCAGCGCCGGCAGGCAGATCCTTGATCCACTGAACCGCAGCGCTGTGCCGTTACCGTTGGTGCAGGCGCTGGGCTGGATTGTCGGCGGGGCGTTGGCGCTCGGACTGCTGCGCTGGGGCTGGGCCTGCCGGCGCGTGCTGGCCCTGGCAACGGTGTGGTTCGCAGTGTTTCTGGTGCCGGTGTTGAACCTGATCGCGCCGGACAATCCCACCAGCAACGGCAGCCGGTTCCTCTATTGGTCGCTGATGGGCGGGTGCCTAGCCGCCGCCGGCTTGATCGGGACGGCGCTGGGGACGCGCCATTGGCGACGTTGGGGCATGGCCGGCGCGTTGGGCGGGGCGCTGCTCTGTGTGCCGCTCACCTGGCTGCAGTTGCAGCCCTGGCAACAGACTTCGCGGCAAACTCAGCACCTGAGCGGCGATTTGGCGGCGCTGATTCAGCCGTTGCCGGGCCGCCGAATGCAAGTCAACGTGGCCGATCTGCCACACCGCTATCAGGGCAGCTATGTGTTCCTGAACGGTTTGGCTGAGGCGATCACCGTGTTTGCCGGGCAGCCGGCCCGCCTAGTCGAAGTGCCTCAGCTCGATCCCGCCGCGCTGGACGAGCCGCTGGCTCCCGGCAAGCAGGCGGGCATCTATAACCTGGGCCTGGCTTTCGACCCGGCCACGCAACTCTACACCGTGCGTGAATTAACGGGGATTACCGTGGGTGCGCCACCGCCCGCCACGGGGTCGCTATGGGACTATCGGGCCTGCGGTCCAGCCACGGCGCGCGCTTGGCAGCCGCAGGGCGCACAGTGGGCCTGCCGCGCCGACGACGACGGAGCCGATCTCCCCCCCGGCGGCACGGCGTTTGTCCGTCTTACCCTACCCGGTGGCACCGCGCAACTCACGTCGCCCTCATTCGCGTTGGATCGCGCTGCTATGCGCTGGGTACGCCTCGCCGTCTGTCTGCGCGGGTCGGCGGCTGGTCCGCCCCATCCGGGGGCTTGGCTGTGGGACACACCGGCCGGCCCCATGCGCCGGCCGCTGGCGCTGGACTCTAGTGGCGCGTGGCGCGTGTACTGGACCACGGTGTCGGCGGCAACGCTCCCCACAACGCCCCAATCGCTGCGCCTGGCCCTGCCGGCACAAGCGGGCACGCTGGACCTCGCCTGGATCGCGATCACCCCTATCCGCTAGAATGCGCCGGGCTAGGCCGACTGCGTTGCGGCAGCCCCTGGCGGGGGACTGTCAGGGGACTGGCGGGGGACTGGCGGGGGACACAGCCCCCTCCTACCCCTTGCCCCAGCCCCCGCCTACCCCTGCGTCAGCCCCCGCCAACACGTTCCGTCAGCCCGCGTAGGCGGGCTTCGTAGCGGTAGCGGCGAGTTCTAGTCGCCCGTCTCCCCCGCACCCGGCCCCGCCAATCGCGCCGCCACGGCACGAGCGATAGCGCGGAACACGGTCGCCTCTGGGCCACCCGGCGCGGCGCTCACTAGGGGGTGGCCGCTGTCAATGCCCCGGCTGATCGCCACATCCAGTGGGATCTGGCCTAGCAACGGCAGGGCGGCATCTTCGACCGCCCAGACGCGACCACTGCGGTGAAACACCTGGATCGCTTCGCCGCAGTGCGGGCAGTGCAGATAGCTCATATTTTCGACCACCCCCAGGATCGGCACTCCCGCTTGGCGGTAGAGGTCGAGCGCCCGGCTGGAGTCGAGCAGCGAGAGGTCTTGCGGGGTCGTCACGATCACCACGCCGTCGAGTTGCACGCGCTGCACCAGACTCTGCTGCGGTTCGCCGGTGCCGGGCGGCAGGTCGATCAGCAAATAATCAAGTTCGCCCCACAGGACATCCAGCAGCGTGCGGCTGACGATCAGGCCGGCAAAGTGTGGATCGGGCGCGAGGGCGACGCTTTCGGGTACCAGCAGGCCGATAGACATCATCTTTAGCCCATAGCGTTCCAACGGCGGGATGTAGGGCGGGGTCGCGTCGCTGTGGGCCACCGGCAGCATCCCGCGCGGGGGAGTCTTGCGCCGCACGCCCAGCATCAACGGCACGTTCGGCCCATACAGGTCGCCGTCGAACACGCCCACCCGCGCCCCGTCCGCCACCAGCGCCAGCGCCAAGTTGACCGTCACGGTCGTCTTGCCCACGCCGCCTTTGCCGCTCGCCACCGCGATCAGGTGCCGCACCCCGGCGATGCGCCGACGAGGGCTAGTCATAGGGGCAGATAGGTGACTTGATCCAGTACATCCTCTAACCTTCCCGCAAGGCCGATAATTTCTAAATCACGGACCCACACCCCGACTGAAACGACTTTGTATGGTGCGTAAATGACCCCACCAAAGGACATCCCTCGGCTCTGTCGGTAATTAGCTTCTGCCAACAGATCGGCATCCTGCGTGAACAAGGCGCGCCCCAACTCGGTAGCACGATCCAGCAGGAGTGAGTCTGGTATTGTGCTGGTGCCGTCTTCATAGGCCGTCAGAACATCCACCTTACGGCTGCGTAGTGCCTTTGTGATTGCACTGGGAACATGGTGATCCATATAGAGCGCAACCGCCATCAGCAGTAGCCTTGCTCGTGAAGCCGCTCACGCAGGCGTGAAGGCGGAGCCTCCCGCTGGAGCTGATCGGCCAACGCCTCCCGCCGCGCCATGTCGGCATCCAGTTCGGCTTGGTGGTCCCAGTAGTAGGCAAACGCCGAGTGGATCTGGCCGCGCGTGTATTGGGGATACTGCTCATGGATCTCATCGGCATCCCAGCCCCAGGCCAAGTAGTCGGTGATGATCTGGACAACTTTGGTGCGGGTGCCGGCGATGCGCGGCACGCCGGCCTCATCCAGCACAATATGCGCGTAGCGCGTTTCCACGAATGTCGCCGGTGTTGTCGGTGCGGTAGGTGTCATAGCGGTCCCTCCTTGCTGATGCGCTACCTGTCTTGCCGCCATTATACCAGATTGCGGCTCCCGCGCCGCCCGCTACACACCACAGGCCGCAGAGCCATGGCCGCTAAATGGGGGGCGACGGGGCGGGGAGCCGGGGTCCGGGCGACTGGAACTCGCCGCTACCGCTACAAAGCCCGCCTACGCGGGCTGGCGCTAGGCGAACGGGAGGCCGGGGCGACCGGATCGCCCTAAACGGCGGATCTACGATCTGCCCCTTGCCCCAGCCCGCGTAGGCGGGCTTTGTAG
>JALYUO010000032.1 GCA_030853735.1 Chloroflexota bacterium | reverse complement strand
TCACAATGTAGGGGCGCTGCTGGCCGCGCCCGTATCCGATGTAGGGGCGCTGCTGGCCGCGCCCGTATCTGATGTAGGGGCGCTGCTGGCCGCGCCCGCATCTGGTGTAGGGGCGCTGCTGGCCGCGCCCGCATCTGGTGTAGGGGCGCTGCTGGCCGCGCCCGCGTCTGGTGTAGGGGCGCTGCTGGCCGCGCCCGTATCCGATGTAGGGGCGCTGCTGGCCGCGCCCGGTGGCGAGAACAAAGGGCCAAAATACCAACCTAAACAAAGCCAACAAATCAACCTACCCGTCGCCACACGACCGAGCGCAACAAAAATCCAGCAAAATCTCCCGGTCTCCGGGTCTCTGGGGTGTCGTTCCAATCGCCACCCTACAAGCGGAGTCGTGACTGCCATGAATGATATGGATCCGCAAACCGGCACAACCGACGCATTGCGCGACCTCGCCCACACCCTGGTGGACGCGCTAGAGGTGCAGGCCGGCCTGATCCTGCTCTGGCACACCGAAGAGGGCCAACTGTCCCGCCCCGCCGGCGCAGGGCTGCCGCCCGACGATCTCGCCCAGCTAGAAACCCTGCTCACCACCGCCGCCCCCGATCTGCTCCAGACCCTGGCCGGGGCGCGCCCCCACGCGGCGCGCGTCGGCGTGTTGCCCGGCTGGCGGCTAGACCTAGCCCGCCACCAAGCCGAGGTGACGACCCCCTGGGGACCGTTGCAAGTGCGCGCGGTGCCCGTAGACGGCGCAGTGGCCTTGCTGGCCGTGCTGCCGACCACCGCAGGCAGTGGCTGGGCCGAGCGCCCCCACGCCTGGCGCGTCCTCGTGCGCTATCTGGAACTGGCCGTGCAAACCGGCCAATGCGCGGCGCGGCTGGGCGAACAGGCCCGCCTGCTCGACACCGTGCTGGCCCAAAGCAGCGACGGCTTGCTGGTGCTGGACGCGGCGGGCCATATAATCCGCTGCAACGCGGCAGCCGAGCGCATGACCGGCTGGCACGAGGCGGATCTCCAGGGCCGGCCGTTCACCGCCGCCTTGCAGGTCCAGCCCATGCACTGGGCCGCCGCCGAGGCCGGCGCAGCGGCGATGCCGCCCGATCTGTTGCAACCGGGCGGCGAAGGGCGCGCCCTCGAACTCGTCTTGACCACCCGCGCCGGCCAGTCCTTTTACAGTGAGTCCACCGTCACCCCGCTCGACGGCTCCGACCCCATCGGCGGCGTGCTAGTCAGCCTGCGTGATGTCAGCGCCGGCCGCGAAGCCGAGGAATTGCAGGCCACGTTCCTGTCGGTGATTTCCCACGAATTGCAAACGCCGCTGGCGATCATTCGCGGCTATGCCGAGTTGCTGGCCGATGGGGTCGCCACCCTGCCGCCCGACCGCCTGCGGAGCAAGTTAGCCGTTATCGCCGAAGAGAGCGAACGCCTGAGCAAAATGGTCGCCAGCCTGCTCGATGCCTCACGCATCGGCGCGGGTGGCCTGGAACTGGTGCGCGAGCCGGTAGACATCCCCCGCCTCGTCCGCCGCGCCGTGCAAAAGATGGAAGCGATCAGCCCCCAGCACCCCTTTGTCGTCGCCCTGCCCGCCGACCTGCCGCCCGTGCTGGCCGACTACGCGCGCGTGGAGCAGGTGCTGATCAACCTGCTGGAAAACGCGGTCAAATATTCGCCCAAAGGCGGCCAGATCCTCGTGACCAGCGACCTGCTGAGTGATGCCGTAGTCGTCCATGTCAGCGATCAGGGCATCGGCGTGCCCAGCGCCGAGCGCGAACGCATCTTCGCCCGCTTCGCCCGCCTCGACAGCCGCGTGGTACGCCGGCTGAAAGGCGTGGGCCTGGGCCTGTTTATCGCCCGTGCCATCATCCAAGCCCACGGCGGGCGCATCTGGGTAGATGCGGCCCCCGCCGGCGGGGCGCAGTTCTCTTTCAGCCTGCCGCGCCAGTTTAACGCGCCCCTGCCCATCGTGTTCGGCAGGAGCTAAGGGGAAACGCATGGCCCAAACAGTCCTCGTCGTAGACGACGAACCGCGTCTGGTAGACCTCGTGACCACCATCCTCGAAAGCCAGGGCTACGCCGTGATCGAGGCCGACGACGGCGACGCGGCTCTCATCGCCGTGCGCGACCGGATGCCCGACCTCGTGCTGCTCGATGTGATGCTGCCCGGCCAAGACGGCTTTGCCGTGCTGAAAGGCATTCGCGCTATCTCCACCGTGCCGGTCATCATGCTGACCGTGCAGGCCGGTGAAGCCGACAAAGTACGTGGCCTAGAACTGGGAGCCGACGATTATATCGCCAAGCCCTTCGGTCAGCGCGAACTGGTCAGCCGCGTCAAAGCCCTCTTGCGCCGCGCCGAAATGCCCTCCGTGGCCCCGGTCCACAGCCTCGTCACCGTAGACAGCCGCCTCGCCATAGATTTCGATACCCGCGAAGTGATCGTAGACGGCACCCGCATCAAACTGCGCCCCACCGAATACAAACTGCTCTACCACCTCGTCCGCAACGCCGGCCGCTTGCTCAACCACGAAACCCTGCTCACCCGCGTCTGGGGCCGCGAATACCTCGACGACACCCAACTGCTGCGCCTCTACATCACCTATCTGCGCCAAAAAATCGAACCTGACCCCTCCAACCCCCACTACATCCTGAACGAGCGCGGCCTCGGCTACCGCTTCATAGACTTCGAGGGCCGCCCCCTGCGCGACCTGCCCTAACCCCCGCCGGCCGGCGGCCCGCCCACGCTTACAGGACGCGGTCTTCGATCTCCCAGACATGATCCAGGATATGCCAGGCGGCGCGGCGGACAAAGTAGCGCGGCGACCAGCGCAGGCCGCCACGGGGGCCACGCGGCGCAAACTCACCCCGGACGGCTGCCGCCAGGGCATCCAAAATAGCCTGCCGGTTGCGGCTGCGTACCACGTCGGGGTCCTCGTCAACGGCGGCGGGCGGGAGCTTCCCCCCCAAGCGCGTCAAGTAGCCGGCCTCGCCCCCCGCGACGTGCTGGATGACTCCCAGCAAGTCGCGGC
>JALYUO010000241.1 GCA_030853735.1 Chloroflexota bacterium | reverse complement strand
CTCCCACAGTCGGCTGCTCCCACAGTCGGCTGCTCCCACAGTCGGCTGCTCCCACAGTCGGCCGCTCCCACAGTCCGCGATAGCCCTAAACGGAGATTTACAGTCGCCGGGTGGAACCGCCTCCTACAGCACGGTCTGCGGCGGGTGGGTGGGGGTGTATGGCCGGCCGCGCCGGGTGGAACCGCCTGCTAGGAGTGGGCTGCGGCGCGGGTACGCAGGGGTGTAGTAGTACTTTCGGTCTATATTCGCCTTGATTGGCGGCTTGGTGTTGCAAGTTGGGGGGGGCAATGCTATAATGAAGGCAAACGCTGGAGCCGAGGGGAACGGAGTGACGGTCATGCTTGCCTGCCGTGCGGGTGGGTAGCCTGAAATGGGAGGAAGCGGATGAGGCGAAGTGGTGGCGGGCGCACGATGTTGTTGCTGGGCGCAGTGCTGTCGTTGCTGGCGTTTGTGGTGTTGTATTTGGCCCTACAAGGCACACGGGGGGCCCCTCCTGTTGTGGCAATACCGACAGCGGTGCCGAAGCAGGATGTGGTGACGGTGGCCCGCGACGTGAAGGGCTTTACGATCTTGAAGGCCGAAGACCTGACGGTGACGAACTTGCCGGTGAATCAGGTCATCTCGCCGACGACCGAGATTCCGCAGCAGATCATCGGTAAGATGCTGACGCGCGATTACGCACAGGGCACGCAGGTCAATACGAATGATGTGTCTGATCCAGGCGTGTCGCAGGTGCTGACTAAAGGCCAGCGCGGCTTTGTGTTGCCGATCCACGAAGTGGACAATTTCGGCGGCCAGTTGGTAGACGGCGATGTGGTGGATGTGTTGTGGACGCGCCAGTTTGAGATCGTCACCTCGATTGTGGGGCCGGACGGCAAGCCCACCCAGCTGACGCGCAACTTCCCGACCACGAAAAAAGTGCTCGACAACATCAAGGTCGTGCGCGTGATCCATTTGGCGGCGGGCGGCACGAAGAAAAGCACGAACTCGACCGTGGACACTACGCCGCAGCAGAGCGGCAGCGGCGCTGATACCGCCGCGCAGCAGGCGGCGGCCGCGCAGGCGGCGCAAGCCCTCTATGGCACCACCGCCGAAACCCCGTTCTCGGCGGCGCTGATCTTGGGCATCACCGATCAACAGGCGGAAGTGATCAAATACGCCCGCGAAACCGGGATCGTGAATCTGACCTTGCGCGCACAAGGCGATACGGATGTGGAGCGCACGACCGGGATTACCGACAAAATCATGACCGAGGATTACGGGGTGGTGCTGCCCGAAATCATCTTTAAGTAACGGCGACGGCCCCGGCCCGCCGGAAGGGAAACCCGAATGTCGAGCGAACCGAAAATCCGCCTGGTGATCGTGGACGACAATGTAGATGCCCGCGACCAGATGAGTAAGCTCGTCATGTTTGAGCGCGATATTGAGGTGATCGGCACGGCCGGCAGCGGCAGCGAGGCGCTCGAAGTGGCGCGGCGCTTGCAGCCGGATGTCATGCTGATGGACATCAATATGCCGGACATGGACGGCATTCGGGCGACCGAACTGATCACCTCGGAATTGCCGAACACGTCGGTGATTATGATGTCGGTGCAGGGGGAGCAGGACTATCTGCGCCGTTCGATGCTGGCCGGGGCGCGGCAGTTCCTGGTGAAGCCGTTCAGCACCGACGAACTGGTGGACAGCATCCGGCAGGTGTTCCGGCTCGATTCCAGTAAGCGGCGCAACTTCCAGATCACGCAGGCGGGCGCGGCGGCGATCAAGGCGGAAGAGGGCACAGAACTGGGCCGCGTGTTCACCGTGTTCAGCCCCAAAGGCGGCGTGGGCCGCACCACGATTGCCACCAATTTGGCGGTTGCGCTGAAGCAGATGACCAACAAGAAGGTGGCGCTGGTGGACGGCAGCCTGTTCTTCGGCGACGTGGGCGTGTTGCTCAACCTATCGAACCCCAAGACGATCCTGGAACTGTCCACGCGCATCAACGAACTCGACGATGCCCTGTTGCGCGATGTGCTGGTGCCGCACTCGTCGGGCATCAAAGTGCTGCTTGCGCCGTTGCTGCCGCAAGACGGCGAAAGCGTGCAGGCGAGTCACATCACGCGCATTCTACAGGAACTGCGGCGCGCCTTTGATTACGTGATTATTGACACTTGGCCGTCGTTTGCCGAGCAAGTGCTGGCGATGACCGACATGGCCGACCGCATCTTGCTGATCATGACGCTGGAATTGCCGACGATCAAAAACACGCGCAGCTTCCTCGATATTTGTGCGAAGCTGGGCTACCTGCCCGACAAAGTGCTGTTGGTGATCAACCGCGCCGACAGCAAGCTGGGCATTCGCACCGAGAGCGTGGAAGACACGCTACAGAAAAAGATCACCGCCAATATTTGCAGCGATGGGCGGGCGGTGACGACCGCGATTAACCAGGGCGTGCCGTTGGTGATCAGTGGGCGCGACACGCAGTTCAGCAAAGACATCATGGCGCTGGCAAAGATCGTCGCCACGGTGGAGACCGTGGTGCCGGCGGAACCCGCCGCTGCGTCCGGTAATGGGAAAAAAGGCGACCAGGCACCGAGCCTGCTGTCGCGGTTCTTGCCGGCGCGCCGCTAACCGCCGGTCCGCGCTGGGATCTTGTCCCTGAAAGGAAGCCCCTATGTCCCTCTTGAAACGCATTGGTGGTGGTGACGGTCTGGGTGGTCCGCCGCCGGCCCCCGGC
>JALYUO010000273.1 GCA_030853735.1 Chloroflexota bacterium | reverse complement strand
CTTCCTTCGTAGGGAAGGGGGCAGGGGGGTTAGGTCGTCGTCTGGCTGCGTGCGCCGACCAGGGCCGGCTCGGCGGGTGTAACCGCGCCGTGGGCTGGGGTGACCGGCGCAGCGACCGGCACGAGGGTGCCTTCGTCGTCGGAGTTGCGGCGGGTCAGGCGGCGGCGGATGCTGTCGAGGATGCTGTAGACCACCGGCACCACCAACAGCGTCAGCAGCGTTGAGGTGAACAGGCCACCGATGACCACTGTGCCCAGTTCTGCCGCAATCAGCGAGCCTTCGTTGCTGATCGCCAGCGGGATCAGCGCGATGATCGTGGCGATGGCCGTCATCAAGATGGGCCGCACGCGCACCCGCCCGCCGTGGAGCAGCGAGTCGTAAGTGCTGTAGCCCAGCCGCTTGTGCTGTTCCACCATATCGAGTAAGACGATGGCGTTGGTGACGACGATGCCGACCAGCATCAATAGGCCGATCATGGCGCTGATACCGAACGGCTTGCCGGTGATCCACAGCGCCAGGAACGAGCCGATGAAGGCCAGCGGCAGCGCGAACATAATCACGAACGGCGTGGAGAGCGAGCCGAAGAACAGTACCATCACCACGTAGACCAAGCCAATGGCGATGATCAGGGCGGTGCCCAGTTGGCCGATGGCCTCCGTAAACTGGGCCGACGAGCCGCCGGTGGAGATTTTGATGCCGGCGGGGGCGGTCGCTTTGATCTCATTGACGATCTTGGTCGCGGCGGCTTGCACCCCGCTGATGCTCTGCGAAGTGATAGTGCCGCTGACGCTGACCGCTCCTTCTTGGTTCACGCGGCTGATCGAGACCGGCCCTTGGTCCTCAGTCACATCAGCGATGTCGCTGAGCGCCACCGGATTGACCGCGCCCACTTTGATCGCTTTGATCGCGGCAAGGCTGTTGAAGCCGCTGGGATTGTAGCCGATCAATACATCATAGGGCGTGCTATCAATGGTGATGTTGGTCACTTTTTGGTTGGTCAGCAGGCCGCGCACTTGGCCCGCGATCTGGATCGCGCTGCTGCCGTGCATAAGCGCCTGATCTGGGTTCACCTTGATGCTGATCTGCGGCTTCTGCGCCTGGAGGTCGGTTTTGACGTTCACCAGATCGGGCACCGTTTTGAGCTGGGCGGCCAGCTTCTCGCTCACGGCGCGCAGGTCGGCGGCGTTGGGGCCGGTGACGGTGAGGGCGAAGGCCGAACTGCTCGGCCCGCCGGTGGCGCTGCCGGTGGTGACGCTGAGTTCTTTGATTTGGTTGTTCGCCTTCAGCATGGCACGCACTTTGTTGGCTTCTGCGTCCAAATCGGCATCGGGTTTCAGGTTGATGGTCATACTGGCCGCGTTGTCGCTGCCCAGCCCGGTGAAAGCATTGGCGCTCGCATCGGTGTTCGTGCCGATGGTGGTCTGGTAGTTTTTCACCGCCGGGTCTTTCGACAGTTGATCTTCAATCGTCTTCGCGGTGGCGCTGGTCGTTTGGATGTCGGTGCCGGCGGCCATCGTTAGGCTGGCGCTGATCACCTTATCGCTGCCCAGGTTCAAGAAAGTCGTGCCGATAGCGCCCAGCGCGAGAGGCACGAGACTGCCGGCAAAGAGCAGAAGGGCCAGCACCAGCGTGCCCACTTTGGTCCAGCGGTTCCGCAAGGCCAGGGTGAGCGCGGGCGTGTAGAGGCGCTGCACCAACGTATCTTGCTCTTCGCCGGCGCTAGGCGCGGCGGCTCCGGCTTTGCGCCGTTCCGGGCGGATAAACAACGCCGCCAGCACCGGCACAATGGTCAGCGCGGCCAGCAACGAGGCCAGCAGGGCCAGCGTCACGGCGATAGCGAAGGGGCGGAAGATTTCGCTGATCAGCCCGGCCAGGAAGCCGAGCGGCAGGAACACCGAGACGGTGGTCAGGGTGGAGGAGGTGATGGCCGAAGCTACCTCGCGGGTGCCGTTATAGGCGGCCACACGCGGCGACTCGCCTTCGTGGACGTGGCGATAGATGTTTTCCAGCACCACGATACTGTCGTCTACGACACGCCCCACGGCCACCGCCAGTCCGGCGAGGCTCATGATGTTCAGCGAGATGCCGAAGATGTTGAGCAAGATGAAGGCGAACAGCACCGACATGGGGATCGAGACCGCCGTGACCAGGGTGGAGCGGATGCTGCGGAGGAAGAGCAGGATGACCAAGATCGCCAGCACCGCGCCCGACACGCCTTCGCGGATCAGGCTGTTCAGCGAGTCTTCGATATAGCTCGCTTGGCCGAACACCTGCACCACTTCGGTGCCGGGCAGCTTGGCGTGCAGGTCGGTCAGTTTGGCTTCAATCGCATGGGCGGTCGAGACAGTATTGGCGTTTTGCGTCTTGTAGATGACGAGGCCCAGGCTGGGGCGACCGTTGGTGCGGGCGATGCTGGACGCGGCGATGTTGGTCAGTTCGACCGTCGCCACATCTTGCAGCGCCACCGGCTTGGGTGCCGCCGCCGGCACCGCAGCGGGCGCGCCAGGGGCACCGCTGGTCGTACCGGCAGCGGGCGCGCCAGGGGCACCCGTTGTGCCCGTCGTGCCGGCTGCGGGGGCACCCGTGCCTAATGTCGTGGTGATCGGCGCGCCAGCGGCCGGGTTCGTGGCTGGATTGGCCCCGCTGCCGCTAGGGATGGTGCCGGTGACAACGCCGGCCGGGGCCACGGGCTGACCGCTACTGCCGGTCGTGCTGCCGGTGGGCCGATTGGCAGTGACGGTCGGGGTACTGATTTTGCGGGCCGGGGTCGGCGTTTTCTTGCTGCCGGCGACGGTCGGGGCCGCAGCGGGCGCAGCCAAGCCGACTCGACCCGGCGCACTGGATACGTCGGCGGGAGCCGCGCCATTGGGCGGGCC
>JALYUO010000264.1 GCA_030853735.1 Chloroflexota bacterium | reverse complement strand
GTTGCCACGCCATCGCGGGCACCGGGGCCACGGCGCGGGTCGGCCCCGACCTGACGCACCTGGGCAGCCGGCACACCCTCGCCGCCGGGGTGCTGGCGAATACTTCCGCTAACCTGCGGCGCTGGCTGGCCGATCCGCAAGCCATTAAGCCGGGCAGCTTAATGCCTAACTCGCGCCTCAGCTCCGCCGAACTCGATGCGCTGACCGCCTATTTGGAGAGCCTGAAATGAGTGCCATCCCCCTGGTGCCCGAACCGACGGAAGCCCTGCCTGCCCTGCGTAAAGTCAACGGGCTGTTACAGTGGATCGCGACGGTGGATCATAAGCAGATTGGCCTGCTCTACCTAGCGACCACGATCTTCTTTTTCTGTGTAGGCGGGCTGGAAGCAGGATTGATGCGTATCCAACTGGCCCAGCCGGGTATGCAGTTCTTGTCACCGGATGCCTATAACCAGATATTTACCATGCACGGCACCACGATGGTCTTCCTGGTGGTAATGCCGATGCTGATCGGCTTTGCCAACTACCTGGTGCCGCTGATGATCGGCGCGCGCGACATGGCCTTCCCCCGGCTGAACGCTTTCAGCTACTGGCTGCTGCTGTTCGGGGGGCTGTTACTCTACTACAGCTTCGTGGCGGGCGGCGCGCCGGCGGCGGGCTGGTTTAGCTACGCGCCCCTCAGCACGCATCCCTATTCGACGACCGGCGGGGTGGACTATTGGGCGGTGGGCCTGCTGGCGACCGGTGTCGGCACCATCACAGCGGCGATCAATCTGATCGTGACCATCCTCACGCTGCGGGCACCGGGGCTGACCTTGCGGCGGCTGCCGCTGTTCGTTTGGATGACATTGGTCAACTCTTTTTTGATTATCTTGGCCCTGCCCAGCCTGAATGCGGCGCTGGTGATGCTGCTGTTCGACCGCCAGTGGCATAGTCACTTTTTCGATGTAAGCTACGGCGGCCAACCGCTGCTCTGGCAGCATGTGTTCTGGTCCTTCGGCCACCCGGAGGTCTATATTATGGTGCTGCCGGCCTTCGGCATGATCTCCGAAGTGATCCCGGTCTTTTCGCGCAAGCCGATCTATGGCTATGGCTTCGTGGCCGGGTCCACGCTGGGCATCTTTTTCCTCAGCCTGGTGGTCTGGGGCCACCATATGTTCACTGTGGGCCTGGGCTTCCCGCTCGACGTGGCCTTCTCAGCGGCCAGTATGCTGATCGCGGTGCCCACCGGGGTCAAGATCTTCAACTGGCTGGCGACTCTGTGGGGCGGACAGCTGCAATTCACCACCGCCATGTGCTTCGCGCTCGCCTTCCTGGTCATGTTCACCATCGGTGGCCTCACCGGGGTGATGTTCGCCGTGGTGCCGGTGGATCGGCACCTGACCGATAGCTATTTTGTGGTCGCCCACCTGCATTATGTGCTGTTCGGCGGCACCATGTTCGCCATTTTCGCCGGCTTCTATTACTGGTTCCCTAAGATGACCGGGCGGCTGCTCTCGGAACGGTGGGGCAAGCTACATTTCTAGCTGATGCTGGTCGGCTTTAATGCCACCTTCTTCATCCAGCACCTGCTCGGCCTCGACGGGATGCCCCGCCGCGTCTACACCTACCCCGACATCCCCGACTGGGCCTGGATGAACCTGTTGTCGTCGGCGGGCACGGCCGTGCTGGCGCTGTCGGTGCTGGCGTTCTTGGCGAATATCGGCCTCAGCCTGCGCCGCGGCACGCCGGCGGGCGATAACCCCTGGCAGGCGTGGACCCTGGAATGGGCGACGACCTCGCCGCCCCCGTCGCACAACTTCGTGGCCGTGCCGCCGGTACACGGGCGGCGGCCGCTCTGGGATCTGGCCCACCCCGAAGCGCCGGACTGGGCACACGATCACAAGAAATCGGAAACCAGCCCGGAGAATGCCCCGGTGCCGGCGCAGACCGCGCCGCCACTACAGTTCGGACCGCTCAACGCCGACCGGCTGGCGGGGCTTGAACCCCATCGGTTGGCGTTGATCCTGTTCCTGCTGTCGGAGGCGGTGTTTTTCGCCATCCTGATCCTGGCCTATGTCTATTACCGGGCCGCCCCGGCTACGGCAGGTGGGCCAACCGCCGCCGGCGCGCTCGACCCCGGCACCACCGCGATCTATACGGCGCTGCTGCTGGCGAGTAGCGGCACGATCTGGCGGGCGGATCGCAACCTCGCTGCGGGGCACGCGGGCCGGGTGCAAGGCTGGCTGCTGGCGACCGTGGCGCTGGGCGCGGCCTTCCTGGTGGGCCAGGGGGCCGAGTATGTACGCCTGATCGGGCAAGATGTGACGTTGAGTACCAATCTGTTCGGCACCACCTTCTTCACGCTGACGGGTTTCCACGGCTTCCACGTTTTCGCCGGGTTGGTGATGCTGGGCATCCTGGCGGCGCTGGGCTGCGCGGGGCTGTTCAAGGGCACCCGCCACTCGGCAGCCCTCAGTGCGATCTCGCTGTACTGGCACTTCGTGGATGGGGTGTGGGTGATCCTGTTTGCGATTATCTATCTGTGGCGCTAAGAGGAGCAAGCCGCGCATGGCGATAGACCGATTCTGGCGCGAAGGGTGGCACTGGGAGCCGAGTGTGTTGCTCGGCTGCCTGGTGCTGCTCGGCGCATACAGTGGGCTGCTGCGCGGGCGCAGGTCGGCGCGGGCCGGGCTGTTTGCCGCCGGGGTGGTCACGCTGGCGTTTGTGCTGATCTCGCCGCTGGATACGCTGGCCGACGACTACCTGTTCAGCGCCCATATGCTGCAACATTTAGTGCTGATCCTGGTGGTGCCGCCGCTATTGCTGGTGGGGCTACCGCCGGCGTGCGTCACTTGG
>JALYUO010000177.1 GCA_030853735.1 Chloroflexota bacterium | reverse complement strand
GGGTCATAGCGCGCCGCGAAGGCGGTGAAAGGCAGCGTCGAGGCCAACAGGCTGCCGGCCAGCGCGGCGCACACGGGGCGCAATGGCGGCCAGACCAGCGCCGGCCCCGCGCACCCGGCCAGGGCACCGACCAGGGCCACCTGAGCTTTCAGCACCTGCGGCGTGTAGGAGTCGCGCAAAACCTTGTGTGGGTAGCGGCGATAGACCAAGATGCGCCAGTAGCCCCGATTCACCTTGACCCGCAAGTAACGGCCCAGCGTCGCGGCATGGGTATGATAGACCACCGCCGCCGGCGCAAACACCAGCCGCGCCCCTCCGTCGGCCAGCCGGTAGGATAGTTCCACGTCTTCGTTGCCGATGAAGCCGGGGTGATAGCCGCCCGCCGCCAGAAAAGCCGCCCGGCGAAAGGCCGCCGCATACGAATCCACCAGATCAATCGTCGGCTGCTGCGCTTGCCGCGCATAGCGGTCCAAGAACTCGATCTGCGCGAAGCGGGCGACGAGGCTACGCTGGTGGGTGCGATACGCGCCTTTGACCCCCACCACGGTCGGATCGCGGAACGGGGCCAGCATGGCCGCCACCCAGTCCGGCGCGGGCACGCAATCGGCATCGGTGAACAACACGATGGGGCTGCGCGCCGCCGCCGCGCCCTGGTTGCGCGCCGCCGCCGGCCCACCGTTGGCCCGTCGCACCACGCGCACCCCCGCCGCCGCCGCCACCGCCGCCGTCGCATCGGTCGAGCCGTCGTCCACCACGATCACTTCGAGTTGTGCGGCCGGGATCGTCTGGGCCCGCAACGCCGCCAGCGTCGCCGGCAGTGTGTGCGCCGCGTTGTAGGCCGGGATGATCACGCCGGCAAGCGGCATATCAGGTTGCACGTCAGGGTCCACCCACGTCATAGCGTTGCACCGTGATCTGATAATACTCCCAATCCAGAGCTGGGTGATAGCGTGCGGCAAACCAGCTACGCACCTGCCGGTGTAAATCTATGCGATCTTCCGAGGAGAGGATCAGCCAAACTCGTCGCGATTGTTCGATTCGCTGCATGAATATAGGTGTCAGTTCCTGCGAATTAACACCTTGTAAAGGCAAATTGCTATGGTCGTAGTAAGTGAATGCCAACGTATTATACGCTGGCTCAATCACTACCAGATCACCTGACTGGGCCAGACTATCCAGACGACCTACTATCTCGCGCCAGGGTTCTTTTGGCACAATTGCCAGCATTAACGCCGCCGCCAACGCGCTCACCAACACCCAGTAACGAAACTGTAGCGCTGGTACACGCGCCTGCGTAATGGCCCAAGCACCCCCCCAGCAAATAGACGGCGTGTAGATTGAGAACAACCGCTTCAGCAACGTGGCACTAGGATTCAACATAATTATAAGCGAGAGAAACAATACTACCAACAGTCCGCCCACGGCAATTTGCCGCATTCGCTCTGAGGACCAGTGACGCATAGTGATCCAGCCGACCAAGACGAGCAATCCGGCTAACAACAGGCATCCTAGAATATAGGGTAGGTTACTACCTACGGTGCCAACGTTTGCACCGAAGCGGTCACTATTATAAAGGCCGGCCACGATAGTCGGTATATAGATGAGTTGCGGTCCGTAGCCAAGAACCACGAGTGCCTGCAAGCCCAACCAACGCAATAGAGTGCCCCACGTCCATGTACCGCGTTGCCACAGGGGTAGCAGCAGCGCCGCCGGCAACCAGATGCCAAACATGGTGTAGTTTGTGTACAAGCCCAACAGCGTCGCCGCCACATAGGCCACGCCGGTACTCCAACGCGGTGTACGATCCCACCTGATGCCGAGTAGCAGAGCCAATGTTGCCCAGAGACATACGAGTGCATACATCCGAGTCTCTTGCGAATACCAGATATGCCAGGGCGATAACGCAAATAGCCAGCTTGACATCCAGCCCACCTGTCGGCTAAACAGCAAATAGCCTAGGGCATAGACCAGTGGGATGGTGGCAATTCCGGTTAAAGCTGAGAACAAGCGTGTCCAAATTGCGGCTTCATTAGGAATGATCCAATAATGTAACAGTGCATAGTAAAGCGGTGGGTGGAAAATTTGATCGTCAGTGAAACTGAGAATCACACGCAGAGGCGGACGGCTCAGTATTAGTGAGGCGATTTCGTCAAACCAATAGCTAAGGCGATCCAACCCCAACAATCGCAAGACGCTGCCAATGAACAACGGCCCCCACAAGGAGTGGGCGAACAGTGCCACCCATCGCGACCACTCCTGCCGCGCAGTGACTGTATGGGTAACAACTACAGGCGGGTTGGTCATACTAAAAGCGACCATAGTAATAAGGCAGGATCAACACCAGCAAAGCATATAGATCCAGGTAGAGCAACACACATAGCCCCAGCCACGCCGCCAGACCCGTTAGCGGCAGGGCAGTGATGCCTCTGCTAGTCAGGACGCGCAGGCGCGTCGGCAGGGTGAGCCACTGGCCCAGTCCCGTCAGCGCCAGCCATACGCCGGGCAGCAGCAGCACAAACAGGTAGCGCCCCTGCGGGAACTCACGCAGGCTGGTCAAGGCCCAAGTCGTCATCTGGCGCAGAACTGTCAGCGCGACGAGGGTGAACAGACCGGCGGCACAGAGGAGACCGAGGAGCCGGAGCGGTAGCACGATGCGGGGCCGCAACCACGCAAAGATCCACCCGGCCAGCGCCGACAGCACAGCCAGCCCCCAAAACATATACTGCGCCGGGGGCAGTTGCAACCGCCCGTCTACCCAGCCAAACCAGCCCCAATAGGAGCGGTAGGCATTATCAGCAAAGTTTTGCGCCATGGTCGTCCGATCAAACGCCTGGCTGTTGAGCAGCGTATCCAGCAACGGCACGAGGTTGAAGCTGGCGGGTGCCCGCTGTAACGCACGGCCCAGCAGTGAGTCGCGGCGGAGTTGGGTAGCAGTCGCTTCAAAGGACGGGTTACGCAGGGACAGGGCCGGCACGGGCGATTGCGTCGCATCTGCTAGCACCTGCCAGCCAGCATCATCCACTTCCGCCGGAACATCCGCCGTGAGCAGCGGGCGCAGAAATGTGGCCTCCGGCGGCACGCGGACGGTAGTCGTCACTGGTTGCCAAGCGGGAGGCGTGGTCGGCGGCAAGAGCAGCGCGTCTACCGGCGGCGTGACCGGCAAATCCGTGCCGCCCAAGCGAAATGCCACGCTCAGGTGCCCGCCACGAGCCGCCGCCGTGCGCGCCCAGACGTGCAGTGTAACGGTGTAGGCTGGATGGGTATCGGGCAAATCCACTTGCTGGTAGACGGTCGTCCCGGCAGGGAGCGCCAGCACATAGCCGCCACTCCGCGCCGAGTCACTCGCAGCGTGTGGCGCATGGACCCCGGCAGCCAGCAGCCAGTCCTGCGCCGTTGCGTGCGTGTCAAAGCCGGTCCAGACCAAACCGATCAGGACAGCGACAGCGATCAGCGAGATCCCAGCCGCGATGCTCCGTAATCGTTGCGCTGCCGGACCGGTCGCCTGCACCAAACTGAGAATCAGCGCGCCCAGTAAGGCCAAAGGCCATAAAAGAGCCACAGCAAACAAGGCTGTGGCTTTGGCTGCGAGACTGAGAGCCGTCGCGAACAATAGACCCGTAAACAACGCAGCTTTACGCAGGATCGCATTAGGGGGGGCCAGCGCCCACGCGAACAGCAGCCCCACAAACAGGGCAACCGCCAATTCAGCCAGCACATCGTTGTTTGCCATGCTATCAATAAACGCCCGCATTGGCAGCAGCGCCATCGTTAGCGGCAGAGCCAGCCAGAGCAGGCGCAAGCGGGGACCGGGAGCCGTCAGCAGAGCGCAGCCCCAGGCCAGCAGCACAATCACCACGTTGCCTCCCACCGAGACGGCGCGCACCAGCCATAGTCCCACATCCGGTGGGAGGGCGACAGGATCAGAGGCGTACAGGCTCAATGGCAAGGCGGCTAACTGATAGTAAAGCGCTGGCTGGCGTACTTGGCCGAACATCGTGGACCCACCGTAGAAGCTGCGCGTCACAAAGCCACTGGCTGGGCCGCCGGGCACGCCGTACCAGGAGACCATGCGCGTGAACTGGCGCGCATCTAGGGCGGTGAGGATATTGTGTTCGATGCGCGCGCGCACGGCCAGGGCGGCGGGGCCGCTATCGTCGGGACTCACGCCGGCGGCGATCAGATCGGCCACGGCATAGTGCGAAAACTCATCCGGCCCCTGCCAGGGCGGCACGGCGATCAGCCAGACCGCGCCGTGGGCCAGGGCAAACAAGCCCAGCAATGCGCCCAACCGCGCTGTGCGCCGGCGGCCGCCACTGAACCAGCCGTGGCCCGCGCCCCAGATCAGCGCAGCCAGCAGGCCCACACAGGCCAAGCCCGCCACTACTAGCCCCACGCTCAGGCTGCTAGGCAAGCCGGCGCGCAGCACGGTCCACAGGTCGGTCCACAGCGCCCCCGGCGGCGGGCTGTAGCCCAGGCCGAAGGCCAGGTCGCCGTCTAGCGGCTGCCCATCGCTGATCGCCTGCCCGTAGGGATAGGGATCGCCGCGCTCCGTGTTCCAGTAGGCGGTGATCGCCTGGCCGGGGGTCGCGCCGGGCTGTTCCAGTTCCAGATAATACGCCTGCCGGTAACTATCGGCCAGCGCGGGGAAAGCGAAGCGGTGCCAGGCATTATCGGCTAACGCAGCCGCCGGCACCGGCACGGTCCGCAGGTCGGGGCCGCTCACGCTGCGGCGCAAATGCACGACGACCGTGCCGGGGTTGGGGCGGGCATAGGTCGCCAGTTGCAGATCAATCGCGCTCAGGCCGGCGTGCGCGGCGACAAAGGTCTGCCCGACCCGCCGCCCGGCCACCAACTCACCGGCCACACCGTTAGCCGCGTCATAGGTCGTGGTGGTCAACCGGTCGCGGGCCGCCGCCCAGATCGCCAGCAGCGCCAGCAGTAAGGGCAGCCCGCCCAGCGCCCAGCGCAGCCCCTGCCGCCGGCGCGACCGGTTGCGCCCCTGGCGGATCATCGGCGCAACCGGGTCAGGCGGGGTCACGGCGCGCGGAGTTTCAGGTACACCGGGTTTGGCCCGACCGCCACCCGGCCCCCGCTCACGCCGACTGGTTTGCCGAACAGGTCGGTTGCCAGCGGCGGCACGCTGCCGGGTTGGGCCACCGTCTGCACGGCATCACTGGTGCTCCACACCACCCACACCTGGTCGGCGGCGCTGCCGAAGGCGTAGCCGGTAACGCCGTTGCCGAGCGTCGCCGCATCCAGCGCCCGCAGCGCCGGGCGCTCACCCACCTGTTGCACGAACGTGCGGTAGGCACCCGCCGCCGGTTTGAGGCTCCAGTCTTTGCGCGCCAAGCCGGTATCCACAAAAATCTGGATGCCGGGGTTGGGATCAGTGAAATCTTGCAGCGTAAACCAGGTCAGGCTTTGCACGCCGCCGCCGAGGGCTTCGGCGAAAGTGCGCGCCAGATAGCGGCTCTGCACCTCTTCGCTGTTGGGCGGCCAGCCCGGCGCTTGCCAGTCCGGGTCCG
Source organism: Chloroflexota bacterium (assembly GCA_030853735.1). Taxonomy (GTDB): domain Bacteria; phylum Chloroflexota; class Chloroflexia; order QHBQ01; family JAICKM01; genus JAICKM01. The sequence goes on along the minus strand of JALYUO010000177.1, from coordinate 5,995 downwards.
ACCCGGTGGTGAGGCCGGTCTCGGTGCAGACCACCGGCTGGTTCAGCCCCACGGCCCGCGCCTGGGCCACTAGCGCCGCCGCCTTATCGGCCAAGCGGCTGAAGTGCGGATTTTGCGGGTAGTAGTGGATGTTCAGATAGTCGAAATACGGCCCGCCGCCCGCCGCCGCCACATCGCGCAAGAAGTTGCGGTTAAACGGACCGGGCGGTTGCTCGTCCATGTAGAAATCGGCCCCCAGCCCGCCGATCAGCACCCGCGCCTGCGGATTGATCGCCCGCAGCCCCGGCACGGTGGCTTTAAGCAAGGCGGCATATTGGTCGCCGTGCAGACCGAAGCCGTTTTGATGATTGGGATCGTAGGTGCTGTCCGGCTCGTTGAAAAACTCCCAGAACTGCACATTATAGGGTGCGTCGGTGTAGCGCAAGGCCAGCACGTTGACAAACTGGCCGAAGCGCGCCGGGTCGGTCTTGTTGACCGGCCCATTGGGGTCGTTACAAGCCCAGGCCGGGCACGCGCCGAGCGCCAGCAGCGGCCGGATGCCGCCTGCCGCGATGCGCGCAATGGCCTGGTCATACGCGCCCCAGTGATAGGTGGGCGGGTCGGTGGCTTGCGGTTCGATTTCGCTCCAGTTCACCGCCAGTCGCGCCATCTGGATGCCGGCGGCTTGCATGGCGGTCACAGCCTGCGCCGAGGAGCGGCCAATCGGGTCCACGCCATAGCGCGGCAGGGGGATGAAGGAGTTGATGCAACCGGCGCGCTTATAGCGCCAGTCGTAGTAGTGTTGCCCGACGTTGCCCATCTGCACGGCAAACGGCGACCCATTGTAGGCGGGGATGTAGGTCAGCACGCGCCGCTCGTAGGCTTGGATCAGCACATCGGTCGGCTTGCCGGCGACTTTCACCGTGGCCCAGTAGGCTTCGGTGACGGGCAGGCCACTGGCATAGTACCAGGGATCGTTCAAGCGCCCGGTCTGCGTGTGCCCGTTGACGACGACCGGGCCACTGGCGTTCAAGAAATCCCAGAACACTTTGGCGATGTTGCGCCCGGTCAACGGCTCGTAATGCACCAGTTCGAGGCCGGGCACGCCCGGCTTGGCCGCCCCGGCGCGCACCGTGCCCGCCTTGTCCACGCCGGCGCTGGCTTGCCCGCCGATATGGTTGCCCTTCGCCTCGCCCAGCAGCTTGCCGAAGGTGGCATAGGTCGGCGCGCCGGCATCGTCAATATCCGAGGCCAGGGGCGTATTGGACACACAGCGTGGCTCAAACGAGTTCGTGCCCACTTGCAGCTGCCCGGTCAGCAGTTCGGTTGCCAGCAAGCCGTTGGTCACGTAGAACGGCTTGCTGGGATCGCCGGTCGGGTCGTTGATTTCCATGCGGCTCTTGTCGAAGTATTGCACCCGCCGCACTTCGCCGGGCGAAGACAGCAACGGCTCCAGCAGCGTCACGCCGGGAGCCGGCCCCCAGGTCCACGAGCGGTCGGCGCTATGCGCGGCCACCGGGCTGTCGGCATATTCCCAGGTGCGGCGAAAAGCCGCGTCCGCGAAGCCGGCTTGGGCCTGGCTGGGCGACGGCGGGGCTCCCGCCAGGATCGGCAGCAGCACCAGCGCGCTCAGTAAGCGCGGCGTGTAGCGGCGCGGGCGCAGGGAGTCAAGGGTATGTTCGGGCAACAGAAGCAGCTTCCTCTCTAGGGTTGGGTCACGGCGATATAGATCATCTTCGATAACTGGGCGCGGCTGGCGTTAGCCACCGGGCGGAAATAGGCCCGGCTCGTCGCATCGCATGGTTCGGCGGGCACGCTGCCGCAGCCATAGCCCGCCACCACGCCATGCCCATAGACCGCCTCGATAAAGCCGTAGAGGCCATTGCTGGGCGGCACATCGGTGAAATGTTGCGGGCCACTGGCGGGGTCTACGGGGGTCCAGCCGCGGGCCAACGTGATCATCTTGCTCAACTGGGCGCGCGTCACATTATTCGCTGGGCGGAAATAGGGGCGGTGCTGCCCATCGCAGGGTTCGCCGGCCGTCGTGCCGCAGCCGTAGCCGCCGACGATGCCGCGTCCGGCCATGCGCTCAATCGGTAGCCAGAAGACGTTCGTGGCGGGCACATCGGCAAACGTCTGCTGCCCACTCGTAATAGTATCCGTGATACCGACCGCTGCCACGAGGATCTTGCTGATCTGGCCGCGCGTGGCATTGTTCAGCGGGCGGAAGGTGCCGTCGCTGTAGCCGCTCACTGCGCCCTGCCCGCTCAGATATTCGACAAACGGTTGCGCCCAGAAGTCAAGCGGGATGTCGCGGAAGCGCGACGGCTGATCCAGTTCGATATAGACCGGGCTGCTGGTCAGCGCGACCGTGGCCTGCCCATTGGCAACGCTGTAGGCCACCGGCTGGCCCACGGCATCCTTGACCGCCCGCACATGAGCCGCCGGCCAAACGCTGTGGCCCGTGCCGCTGTCGTCCCAAGCGATCATCAGGCCAGTGCCGTCGGGCCGCGCAAACGCATAACCCGCCGCCCCGGCGTTGCCGCCCAACTCACTCGCGTCCTGCACCCGCAGCAGCGTTGCCGTACTCAAATAGCCGCTCGCCAAGCGATAGGCCGTATACGAGGGTTTGGGCGCGCCGCTGGGCGTGGTCAGGCCGTGGCTGGAGAAGTAAGAATAATCACCACTGTCGGCATAATCTTGGTAGGGGAACCAGCACAGCTGATCCAGCGCTAGGCCGTAGGTGCGTGCGTAGGCTTTCACTACATAGGCGGTCTGGGCGGCATCGCTGCCGCCATACTTGGGGTTGCTCGAAATACTGCCTTCGGTCCAGATTAAGGGACGGGTGAGGCTGGCAGTCGTCAGCGTGCTGCGAAGGGAGCTGACCACCACCCCCAGGCCCGCCGCCGCCCCATAATGACCCGCCCAGGTGCCGTTGGTGTAATAATGGAAGTTGATTGCGTCAGTATAGGCTCCGCCCCCTTGCGCCAAAAAGTTGGGCAGAAAGGCGCGCACAAACTGGCAATCCAGCGGATTCGGGCATTCGTCGGTGAAGCTGTCATAAGCCAAGCCGCCCATGATCACCGCAGTGGCCGGATTGGCCGCTTTGAGGATACTGTAGTCGGTAGACAGCACCCGGATAAAATCCGCCGGGCGGTTGCCCCAGGTGGTAATGCTATCCTCTTCGTTATAAATCTCCCAAGCGCGGACAGGGCTGGTTGGGCCGCTATAGCGCGCCGCCGCCGCGCTCACCCAATCATAGTACACCGATTCGGGCACGCGGTCCACCGGCCCAGTACCGCTGCCACTCGCCCAAGTGGGATTGCCGGTCAGCGTGACCAGCGCCGTCAGGCCGTGGTCGTGCAGAATCTGCATGGTGTTGTCGGTGACACGCCAATCATACTGGGGGGGAGAGCTATGGGTTGGCTCGACCCGACTCCACGGGATTGCCACCCGTACCGCCTGCACCCCGCCGGCCTGCATTTGCGCCGCTTGGTCGGGCACGACATAGTCGGCCGCATCTACCATAAAGCGACCCAAACTCACCACCGCCGTCGCCGGACGAGTCGCCGGCCCCGTCGCCGTTGCCGCGTGCGCGGGCAGCAAGGGCGCACCCCGCAGCCCCGCTAGCACCACTAGCAGTCCCGTCGCGATAGCCCAAAGTTTGTGCCGCATAATCCGTGTTCTCCCCCTACAATACTGCTCTCGGATGCCCCCTACAGCCGCCGCGCCCCTGTAGGCCGGCCGCATCAGAGTATACCTGACCGGCCCACATCAACGCAAACTGCCCCGGCCCACCACCGGCCAGGGGCGCGGGGATGCGCGGGGGCGGCGTGCATCCTTTACAAAAGAGGGGTCTATGGCGCATTATAGCATAAGGCGGGCACGGCGGCGCGCCACGTTTAGATTGGAGGTCCGATGACCCGTACACTCCCTAGCAGCCCCAGTCTAACGGCAGACGAGCGGGCGCGGCGCAAGCAAAACGCGGCGCTGTCATCGGTCGCGGCCAGTGTCCTGCTCACGGCGGCGAAAGTGACCGTCGGCGTGCTGACCGGCAGCCTGGCGCTGCTGTCGGAGGCGTTGCATTCGGGGCTGGATCTGGTGGGCACGGTGCTGTCGTTCGCCGCCGTGCGCGTGTCGAACCGCCCGCCCGACCGCAATCATCCCTACGGGCACGCCAAAGCCGAGAACCTGGCTGCGCTGTTCGCGGTGTTTCTGCTGACCACCACCTCGCTGGGCATCCTCTATGAAGCCTACCGCAAAGCTTTCGGCGCGCCGGAGGTGCCGGACCTCAACGCCTACAGCTTTGCCGTGCCGGCTGGGGCGATCCTGGTGGATTGGAGCCGCTCACGCTACCTGCGGCGCGTGGCGACGGAAACGCACAGCGAAGCGCTGGCCGCCGATGCCGCCAATTTCGCGAGTGATCTGTGGAGTTCGGCCATCGTCCTGATCGCACTGATCGCGATTGCCGCCGGGCAGGCGCTGGGCTGGCCGGCGTGGTGGCTGTCGCGCTTGGATGCGGCGGCCGGCGTGGTGGTGGCCGGGCTGATCGTCCATGTAGCCTGGGGGTTGATGGGCCGTTCGGTCAACGCCCTGATGGATGAGGTGCCCAAGCATCTGGTGCCTGCGCTCGAACAGGTCGCCGCCGCCACGCCGGGGGTAGTCGAGACCGCAAGCGCCCGCCTGCACTATGTCGGCGATAAGCCCTACGCCGATCTGGTGGTTCATGTGCCACGCGGCCTGACGCTGGAAGAGTCGGAGGCGATCTCCGAGGATGTGATCGCCCAGGTGCGCGGCGTGGTGCCGGGAGCCGATGTGGTGGTCCATACCCATCCGGTGCCCTCGGCGCATGAGCAGGCGACCGATCTGGCGCGGGTGATCGCGGCACGGCGGGCGGTGGGCGTGCATCATGTGCGCGCCTTCGCCACGCCGCAGGGCTTGCGCCTGGATATGCACATGGAGGTGCCCGCCCAGCAGACGCTGGCTGAGGCCCACGCCACCGCCGACGGCGTAGAAGCGGCGCTGCGGGCCGAAATGCCGGCGCTGGCGGCGGTCGAAATCCATATCGAGCCGCGCCACGATGAGACGCACCCGGTCATGCCGCTAAACGATCCGGCCCTGCGCGAGGCGGTGCGCGCCGCCGCCGAAGCAGTGGCCGGCCCCGGCATGGTCAGCCGCATCGAACTGGGCGGCAGCCGGCTGGGCTACATTGTGACCCTGCATTGCACGCTGCCCGGCAGCCTGCCGATCACCGAAGCGCACGCCCGCACCGCCGAGATCGAGCGGGCCGTGCGCGCCACCCTGGGCACCTCCTATCGCGTCACCGTCCACCCGGAGCCGGGCTGACGAGTAGGCCGTGGGCGGTGGGCAGTGGGCAGTAGGCAGTAGGCAGTAGCCGATGGTGGAGGGATCCGCCCCGCGACCGTGCGCGGGCCAGCCGACGATCTCCCCTCTCTCCTCTCCCCAACCCTCGCCCCGGCGCGGGAGCCGCCTCTTTGCCGCGACAGTGCGCGGGCTTGCCACTGGTGGGAGGGGGCTCCGCCCCGCGACCGTACGAGAGGCAGCCGACGATCTCCCCTCTCCCTAACCCTCGCCCCGGCGGGGGCGAGGGAGCCGCACCTTTGCCGCTGCGCCACCCAGCTATAACCGCCGCTTACACTTCTCTTATACTCTGGTCGCCTTTTTTTATGCACCGCTTATGGCGGCGGGTGTATAATAGCAGAGGAATAGGGATCGGCACCGCGCAGGTAGCGGCGGGCGGCAAGCAAGGGCGTAACCTTCGCGGGCCAGCCGCCGTATATAGAGAATAAATGACAACCCCCGCGCCCCTCAGTTGGAGGCCCACGCCCGGTTGCCGGTGCGAACCGTGGGAAAGGAGACCCCGAATGTTCGGTTCCGATTGGCTGGCGAATGTGTACATGGACTGCTTTTTATTTGGCCTCATCTTTAGCGCCGTGTCCCTGTTCCTAAGCATGGGTCATATGGGCAGTGGTGGGCACGCTGGGCACGATAGCGG
>JALYUO010000165.1 GCA_030853735.1 Chloroflexota bacterium | reverse complement strand
AACAGGTCGCTGTCGGTGTGTGGCGGGATGGTATACCAGATCACTTCCAGGCCACGGGCGACGAAAGCGGGCGAGAGGAGATGGCGCTCAATGCCCGATTGGGGATCGATGAGCCGTTGGCGGTCGGCGGCGCGCACGATGGTGAGCGGGGCCTGGGCGGGGGGGACGGCTTCGCCGAGTAGATCTGACACCGTGCAGTCCAGCGCGGCGGCGATATTGCAGAGCAGCTTGACGGTGGGGTTCTTGGCTCCGCGTTCCACATCGGAGATCATCGCGCGGCTGACCCCGGCCCGCGCGGCCAACGCCTCCAGGCTTAGACTGTGGGCGTGGCGACGGCGGCGGATGTTAGCGGCTATGTCCATCGGCGGTGGGTGGTGTCCTTTCTGTGCTTATGGTAGCATATCCGGTTGGGGCTAGACAAGCGGGCCACAGCATACTATAATGGATATTGTCTATTATAGCAGAAAACTAACCCGAAAGGCCCGCCTCCATGACCGTTTTAGCACAGCGCCCCGCCCTGAGCGACGAAACATTGGGTCTCCTGCTCGGCGGCCTCGGTTTGCTGGCGTTCAGTCTGACCTTGCCGATGACCCGCCTCGCCGTGGCTGGCCTAGACCCGACCATCGTGGGGCTGGGCCGGGCGTTAGTTGCGGCGGTGCTGGCGGCGTTCTACTTGCGGCTGACGCGGCAACCGCGGCCCACCCGCCGGCAGTGGGGCAGCTTGGCCCTGGTGGCGGGCGGTGTCGTGTTGGGGTTTCCGTTGCTGTCGGCCTGGGCCACCGTGCGCCTGCCGTCCGCGCATGGGGCGATTATCCTGGGTGTGCTGCCGTTGGCGACCGCGTTGGCCGGGGTGGTGCGGGCGGGCGAACGGCCCTCGCGGGCATTTTGGCTGGCGGGCGTGGCCGGCAGCGTGGTGGTGGTCGGCTTTGCCCTGAGCCAAAATACGGGCGGACTGCAAACCGCCGATTTGGCCTTGCTGGGCGCGGTGGCGGCGGCGGCGCTGGGCTACGCCGAAGGGGGGCGGCTGGCGCGCGAGTTGGGCGGGGCACAGGTGATCTGCTGGGCTTTGCTGTTGGCCGCGCCGTTCATCGCCCTGCCCGTGCTGCAAGCGGTGATCGCGCACGGCCTCAACGCGCCGCCTGCGGCCTGGATCGGCTTCGCCTACGTGGCGCTGATCAGCCAGTTTCTGGGGATGTTCGCCTGGTATCGCGGCATGGCGCTGGCGGGGGTCGCACGGGTCGGCCAACTGCAACTGCTGCAACCGTTCCTGACCCTGGTCTGGTCGGCGGCACTGCTCGCTGAGGTCATCACTCCGGCCATGATCGTGGCTGCCGTGCTGGTCCTGCTCATTGTGGCGCTGGGCCGCCGGGCGGTGGTGCGGCGGGCGTAAAACGTAAAACGTAAAACGTAAAATCTGGCGACTGACGACCGGTGACCGGCTCACGGCCCACGGCTCACGGCTCACGGCTCACGGCCCACGGCCCACGGCCCACGGCCCACGGCCCACGGCCCACGGAGGACAAATGCCTGGTTTGCACGATTACCATATGCACTCCTACCTCTGTGGGCATGGCGAGGGCGTGCCGGCGGAATATGCGGCGCACGCGGCGCGGCTGGGGCTGGACGAGATCGGCGTGTCGGAGCATATCCCGCTCTACTGGCTGCCGGAGGCGGCGCGCGATCCCGAACTGGCGATGCGGATGGACCAGTTGCCGCAGTATTTTGCGCTGGTCGAAGCGGCGCGGGCGGCGGTGCCGGAGTTGCCGATCCGCCTGGGCCTGGAGGCAGACTATATTCCCGGCCACGAGGCGGCGCTGGCGGCGATCTTGCGGGCGCAGCCGTGGGATTATGTGTACGGTTCGGTCCACTTCATCGGCGCATGGGGTATGGACGACCCGCGCTATACGGCGGAGTATGATCGGCGCGATATAGACGCGCTGTATGCCGAGTATTTCGCCCTGGTGGAAGCCGCCGCACGCACGGGGCTGTTTGACATCATGGCCCATCTTGATCTGGTGAAAAAGTTCGGCCATCGCGCGACGGGGGACTTGACGGCGTTGTATGCACGGGTGGCACAAACGATGGCCGCAACGGGCGTGTGTGTGGAGATCAATACGGCGGGGCTGCTGAAACCGGTGGGCGAGATCTACCCGCAGGTAGCGTTACTGCGGGCGTTGCACACAGCGAGGGTACCGGTGACGCTCGGCTCCGACGCGCATAAGCCGGAATTGGTGGGCCATGCCTTTGCCGAGGCGCTGCGCCTGTTGCGTGAGGTGGGCTACCGCGAGGTTATGCGCTTCCGCGAGCGGCGGGCTTACGCGGTGCCGTTGCCCTGAGCGGCGAAAAACGGCTCCATGTAGGATCGGGTACGCATCTGGGCCAGGTCATAAGCGGGGCCGGCAGTGGGTGAGATACCTAGTGCCCGGCAGGTGGCCCCCACTTGGCGCAACGCCGCCCGCAGATCGGACGGCGGCACGAACCCCACCCCGCCGCGCACGCCCTGCGCGAGGATCTGGCCTAGCACCGCCGCCTGCTGGGGAATGCTCACCGTCGCTTCCAGCAGGCAGTCGTGCGGGCACAGCTCCTCATACGGCAAGCGGGCGGCGACGGCGGTGACGAAGGTCCAGTAGCAGACCTGACTGGCCTCCAGAATCGCGTCGTCGGGCAGGCCGGCATGAAAGTGGGTGCCGGCAGCTACGCCGGCCAGTTCGTCCAACTCGTCGGCCAGGCGGGCGCGCAGCCAAGTCGCGTCGGGCGCGTGCAAGATCGCCGCCGTGCGCGAACTTTCGATCAAGGGCGTATCGTGCAAGTAGCCGTAGCTGCGGTAGAGCAAGCGCAGATCGGCCTCGCCGGCGGTGGGCGCTACGGCTGAGTCTGGTGCTGTCATGGGGCCAGCATACGCGAAAGCCGCTGTTTTCGCAAGCCCCTTCACCCGCAAAATATGCCGTTACATAATCATTGAAAACTCGTGCCTGTAGCCCTTGCTATTTTGTGCAGAAGCGGTTATAATAACCGTGTTGGAAAGATCGTTGATAGTCCCTCAGTACCCATTCCGCAGTCTCGTCTCCTCAGACCGGCTTCAGAACATGGTTTCAGGATATCAAAGGCCCCTCCAATTGATAGATCATCGTTTCTAGTCCATTTGAGGAGAACAGACATCCGTGGATAAGACCCTTCAGTGCCGTGATTGCGGCAATAGTTTTACGTTTACTGCCGGCGAGCAGGAGTTCTACAATAGCCGTGGCTACACCGAGCCGCAGCGCTGCCCCGATTGCCGTGCCGCCAAGAAGGCTGCGCGCGGTGCCGGCGACAGCTACGGCAGCGGCGGTGGTGGCGGCTATAGCAGCGGCGGCAGCGGGGGTGGCGGTGGCTACGGCCGCGAGCGCGCCCCGCGCCAGATGACCCAGGTCACCTGCTCCAGCTGCGGTCGCCAGACCGAAGTCCCCTTCGTCCCCACCGGAGATCGCCCCGTCTACTGCTCGGACTGCTACAGCCAGCAGGGCGGTGGCGCCAGCCGCGGCGGTAGCCGTGGTGGTGGCGGTGGCGGTGGGCGCTACTAAGCACCCTCCGGCGGTCCGTTAGGATCGCCCACAACAAGGCCGGACGCTTACGCGTCCGGCTTTATTTTTGTGCCCGGCGGGCGGGTTATGCCTGCCCACCCCGTTTGTGCCCAGCGAACAGCTTGATTGCCGCCGCATTGAACTGCGCGATGTCGCTCGGTTGGCGGCTGCTGACCCAGTTGCCGTCTTCGACCACCGCTTGGTCTTGCCAAGTGCCCCCCGCATTGCGGATGTCGTCTTGGATGGTGTGATAGCTGGTCAGTGTGCGACCCTTGACTAAGCCTGCCGAGACGAGCAGCCAGGGGGCGTGACAGATAACGGCGATGGGTTTGCCCACTTCCTGCATGGCGCGCACAAAGGCTTGTGCTTGCGGCTCCATACGCAGCGCGTCGGCGTTTAGCGCGCCGCCCGGCAACAGCACGGCATCATAGTCGCTCGCGTCGGCGCGTTCCAACGGGATGTCCACTGGTACACTCGCGCCTTTTTCGTCGTGGTTGAAGCCCTGGATTTTGTCGGGCTTCGGCGACAGCACCATGATCGTCGCGCCCGCCACCTGGAATGCGTCGCGCGGGCCGGTCAGTTCGACCTGCTCGAAGCCGTCGGTCGCCAGGATTGCCACGCGCAGCCCGGCCAGGGGTTGTTCTCCAGTCATTGTTGTCTCCTTGTGGTTGCGTTGCTGCCCCTGATCATTGGTCGGTCGGGCACTCGCTCTGTTTGGGGTGAGGCAACTGTTGTGCCAGGGGCGACGGACCTAACCCTCCCAACCCCCTTCCCTACGAAGGAAGGGGGAGCTACGCTAGGGAAGATGATCTCCCCCTCACCCCCGCCCCGCGCGGCCTCGTGTCAGGGCGCGGATCTCCCCTCACCCCAACCCTCTCCCCTGCGGGGGCGAGGGAGCTACGATCTTGCCTCATCTCAGATCTCTCTGGCGGGAGCGCAGTTATTCCCCCTTCCTTCGTAGGGAAGGGGGTTAGGGGGTTAGGTCGTACACCGCCGCCGGGTCGAACTGCCGCGCTGTGACCACCGTGAGCGTGCCGTCGGGGGCGACTTGGCGGTAGTAGCAGGTGGCGTAGCCGGCATGGCAGATGGGGCCGAGCGGCGTGACTTGCAGCAGCAGGCTATTCTGTTCGCAGTTGACATAAATCTTGTCTACCTGCTGGAAGTGGCCCGATGTGGCCCCTTTGCACCAGAGTTCGCCGCGTGAGCGGCTCCATAGCCAGAGCCGGCCTTCTATCAGAGTGCGGGCGAGAGCATCGCGGTTCATGCTGCCGACGAGCAGCACACTGCGGTCGCCGCTGTGCTGGACGACGGCCAGCACCAGCCCGTCCGCGCCCCAGTGGATCACGGCAAGTAAGCC
>JALYUO010000128.1 GCA_030853735.1 Chloroflexota bacterium | reverse complement strand
CCGTTGTGGTGGACCAGTACGCCGCTGCTGCCGTCCTCTGCGCTGCCGACGATCACCGCCTGGCCCGCCTGCACCTTCCGCATCTCGGTGGCCGCAAACGCGCCCGTCGCTGGGTCTTGCACCAGCGCCGCGTCCATGCGTTGCCGGTGAACCCGCTGCCACGCACCTTGGTGCTTGACATAGGTCGGGTAATTCGTCGTCGCATAAAACCGCGTCGGCACAATGCCTGCGGCAGGGGCCGCTTCCAGCCGCACATCCGGAGCGTCGGCCAGGAAGGGTGCGGTGAAATCGGGCGGGATATAGATCAATTCTTCGCGCACACAATCCTCCAATGGACACTAAATGCGGAGACTCTATGCTCTGTCACAGGCGTTCCGGCCGTTGAGCTAATTCAGCGCGCAAACGGGCGATTTCGGCTTGGTCGGCCATACGGGCGGCTTTCCACTCTGCGATAGTAGGCAGTAGGGTGTCGGTGGCAGGGTCCAGCAGGCGCAACCATTCGTCGCGGATCACTAGCCGCAGCTCTAGCGCCGGGCTGTCGAACTCGTCCCCGGCTAGTCGCTCATAGCGACCGGTGCTGGTCAGGTGATAACCTTGCAGGCGTGGGCGCGAGAACTCGCCCAATGGGTCGAACAGATAGTATTCCGGCACACCCAAGCCGGCGTAGAGATCCAACTTCCGCACGGTATCGTCGCGGCGGGTGGAGCCGGAGGTGAGTTCGATGATGACGCGGGGCAGCGCACCCTCTTCCCAGACGCGGAAGCTACCGCGCTCGGCGCTGGGCGGGGGCGCACCCCTGGCACGACCATGACATCGGGGCTGAAGCACTGCTTGGGGTCGCCCTCCCGATAGTAGACAAACAGATTGCCGCCAACGAACACCGTGGGATCGGCGGCGAAGAACGCCTCTAATGCGCCGATTAAGTACATCGCTTGCTTATAATGCTTGTTACTCTCGCTCACTTTGCCGTCCTCTTCGGGATAAATGACCGCATGGGCGAGGCGCTGGGTAGAAACCATCAGAGTTCGCTCCTTCGTTGGAGTGCGTTTCAAGTCGGGTCCGGCGGCTGGGTCAGGGCGGCGCGCAGGCGGGCAATCTCGGCTTGGTCGGCCAGACGGGCGGCTTCGCTGGCCTCGAGGGCGGCGGCGATAGCAGCACGGGCGGCTTCGCTGGTATCGAGGGCGGCTGCTGTGGCATCTAAGGCGGCTGTGATAGCAGTGCGGGCGGCTTCGCTGGCATTGAGGGCGACTTCCGTGACAATATGGGCAGCGTGGTCGGCCAGACGGGCAGCTTCGCTGGCCGCGAGGGCGGCTTCCGTGGCATCTAAGGCGGCTTGCCGCTCTTCGGCCGTGGGCAGTAGGGTGCCGGTGGCGGGGTTCCATAGGCGCAGCCAGTCGTCATGGACCACCAGCCGCAAACCAAGAGCGGGGCTATCGAACTCGTCGCCTAGCAGCTGCTCATAGCGGCCGGCGCTGGTCAGGTGATAGCCTTGCAGGCGTGGGCGCAAGAACTCGCCGAGCGGGTCGAACAGATAATATTCCGGCACACCAAGACCAGCGTACAGCTCCGGTTTGCGTAGGATGTCGTCGCGGCGGGTGGAGCCGGAGGTGAGTTCGATGATGACGCGGGGCAGCGCGCCTTCTTCCCAGACGCGGAAGCTACCGCGCTCGGCGCTGGGGCGGGGGCGCACCCCCGGCACGACCATGACATCGGGGCTGAAGCACTGCTTGGGGTCGCCTTCCCGATAGTAGACAAACAGGTTGCCGCCCACAAACACGGTGGGATCGTCGGCGAAAAAGGTCTCTAATGCGCCGATTAAGCGCATCGCTTGCTTATAATGGCGGTCGCTCTCACTCACCTTACCGTCCTCTTCGGGGTATATCACTTCGCCGGTCCAGCGCTGGGTAGCTACCATGGAGTCTTCTCCCTCTATACTTCCCCTAGCGGTTCGCGCATCGGGATGCGGATACCGTGGCGTTCGGCGGCGGCGATAGCGAGGTCGTAGCCCGCGTCGGCGTGGCGCAAGATGCCCATGCCGGGATCGCTGGTCAGTACCCGTTGCAGGCGAGCGGCGGCTGCAGCGGTGCCGTCGGCCACGATCACCTGCCCGGCGTGCAGGCTATAGCCGATCCCTACCCCGCCGCCGTGATGGACGCTGACCCAGGTCGCGCCGCCGACGGCATTGATTAGCGCGTTGAGGATCGGCCAGTCGCCAATCGCGTCCGAGCCGTCGGCCATGCTCTCCGTCTCACGGTTGGGTGAGGCGACCGAGCCGGTATCCAGGTGATCGCGCCCGATGACGATGGGCGCATCCAGTTCACCGCGCGCGACCATGCCGTTGACCACTTGGCCGAAATGGGCGCGTTCGCCGTAACCGAGCCAGCAGATGCGCGCCGGCAAGCCCTGGAAAGCCACCCGTTCGCGTGCTAACGCGATCCAGCGGCGCACCGCCTCGCGCCCGCCGAACTCACGCAGCACCATGTCGTCAATCTTGGCAATGTCGGCCGGATTGCCGGACAGCGCCACCCAGCGGAACGGCCCATAGCCTTCGCAAAACAGTGGGCGGATATAGGCCGGCACAAAGCCGGGGAAGGCGAAGGCATCGCTCACACCCTGGCTATAGGCTTGCTGGCGGATGTTGTTACCATAGTCGAACGTAATCGCGCCCTGCCCTTGCAAGTCAAGCATCCCGCGCACATGAATTGCCATGCTTTCCAGACTACGGGCGACATAGCTCTCTGGATCGCTCTGGCGCAGCGCGGCGGCCTCGTCCAGGCTCAGGCCCAATGGGATATAGCCGTGCAACGGGTCGTGCGCTGAGGTCTGATCGGTCAGCATATCGGGCACGCGGCCCCTGCGTGCCAACTGCGGAATCACCTCGGCAGCATTGCCCAGCAAGCCGATAGACAGGGGCCGCCGTTCGCGCAATGCCGCATCGGCAAGACGCAGGGCTTCGTCCAGGCTGCCCGCCGCCACGTCCAGATAGCGCGTCTCGATGCGCCGTTGGATGCGCGTCGGGTCCACCTCCACACAGAGGGCCACGCCGTCGTTCATGGTCACGGCCAACGGTTGTGCGCCGCCCATGCCGCCCAGCCCGGCCGTGACCACCAGCCGTCCAGCCAGACTGCCGCCGAAATGTTGTTGCGCCGCTTGGGCAAAGGTCTCGTAGGTGCCCTGTAGTATACCCTGTGTGCCGATATAAATCCAGGAGCCGGCGGTCATTTGGCCGTACATGGTCAGCCCGGCGGCTTCCAGGCGGTCGAAGCTCTCGCGCGTGGCCCAGGCAGGCACCAGCAGCGAGTTCGCCAACAGCACGCGCGGCGCGTCGGGCGTGGTGCGGAACACGCCGACCGGCTTGCCCGATTGCACCAGCAGCGTCTCGTCGCCCTCTAGCTCCCGCAGCATCTCCAGGATCTTCAGCAGCGCCGGCCAACTGCGCGCCGCCCGCCCGCGCCCGCCATAGACCACCAGATCGTCGGGCCGTTCGGCCACCTCCGGGTCGAGGTTGTTCTGCAACATCCGGTAGGCGGCCTCTTGCGGCCAGCCTTTGCAGGTCAGCGTGGCCCCGCGCGGCGCACGCATGGGGCGCGGCGCAACCGGCGTGTCCTGCGCCATGCGCTGTTCAGTAGTGGTCATGGGGCTATTTCCTTCCAGTGGTCTACGGCGCTAAATATCGCGCCAGACCCGTGCATCTATAAAGGGCGCGAGGTGCTTGACGTTCGTGGTGGCGATAATCACCGGAGTGTCAGGTGTCTGTTGCAGCTGCGCCTGCGCGACCAAGATGACATCGGCATCTAGCGAGTCGGGCGGAGCAGTCAGGTGGCCGCGATTGCGCGCCCAGGCCCAGAGTTCGGCGGCATGGTGCATCGCTGGTGAGTTGATCTTGACATAATAGTGCTGCTCAACTAACTGATCTAGGATGCGTAGTCCTGCCTCAGCGTTCCTGCGTAGTAGTTCACGGCGCAGCTCATAATCCACAATTTCGGGAATAGCCACAACATCGCCGTTCCTGATGAGCGCCTCAACCCATTGCTTGCATTCATCAGACTCTAGTGAATAGCTCGGCTTGGTTATCTTACCCAGCACACCGGTATCCAACACAATAATACGGCTCATGGACTGGTCGCTGAATCCGGTGAGTGATGCCGATCAACCGCTTGCATGATGTCTTCCCACTCGGCTTCTAGCGCTGCATTTTCATCAGGATCACATCTGACTGAGTTGGCCCGTAATGCTGCCAAGAACGCAATTGCTTCCTGATCTTTGGCGCGCTGCTGTTGGTGGCGCACTGCGGCAATCTGCAAAGCCCATTGGCTTTCCATTTTGGCTAATTGCGCTTCCAGATCAGCGGCTTGGCGTGCCAATTTGAGCAGTACGGGCTGCTGGTCGGCGGTGCTAACGCGCCAGAGTTGGGCAATACGTTCAGCAAAGCCGGCACCCAGTTCTTTGGGCAGTTCCGGTATATCCTGGGGATCTAGGATTGTAGCTATGTTACTCAGTTGTCTATCCGTAGCAATATCACCCATCCGCTTGGCTCCTTTCGCTTCCCCTGATCATAGCAGGCCGGCGGCGGAAAGGCAAGCCCCGTGTCTATTGCTCAGGCGAGCGCCGCCGCCACCTCGCGCACCAGGCGACCGCTGCTGATCAATTCGTCGGCCCAGGCGATGGCTTCGCTGAACGATTCATCGCGGGTGCGGTAGGGCACGCGCTCACGCAGCAGCGTGTAGGCCACGGCGCTACCGTGACCCAGGCGCAACGGGCGACCGGCAGCCTGGCGGCGCAGGTCAATCGCTTGCCCGGCGGTGAGTAGTTCGAGCGCCAGGACCAACTGGGTATTGCGGATGATAGCGCGGGCGTGGCGGGCGGCAATCGGCCCCATGCTCACATGGTCTTCCTGATTCGCCGAAGTCGGGATCGAGTCTACGCTGGCCGGGTGGGCGAGGCTCTTGTTCTCGGAGACCAACGCGGCGGCGGTGTATTGCACCATCATAAAGCCGGAGTTGATGCCGCCCTCAACGATCAGGAAAGGCGGCAGCAGCCCGCCGTGGGCGTGGATGTCTACCAGCCGCGCTTGCCGGCGTTCGCTGATCGAGGCGACCGCGCAGAAGGGGATGCCCAGTATATCGGCGGCGACCGCGACCGGCATCCCATGGAAGTTACCGCCCGACAGCACCGCCGGCCCGTCGCTCTCGCCCACCGCGCCCGCGCCAAAGATCAGCGGGTTATCCACGGCGGCGTTCAGCTCGGTCTCGACGATGCCCTGCACAAAGCCCAGCACGTCGCGGGCGGGGCCATGCACCTGGGCCATGCAGCGCAGCGAATAGGCATCTTGCACTTTGTGGGCGACCGGCGCTGGGCCGGCGGTGCCGGCGGCATCCACGCCGTCAAGCCGTGGCCCGCCGCCGTTGATCAGTTCGCTACCGGCGATCAGGGCACGCAGGTGGGCGGCGGCGGCGATCTGGCCGCGCTGGCCGCGTGCGGCGTGGATGCGCGCATCAAGCGCGTCAGGAATGCCGTCCAGCGCCTCGAATGAGAGTGCGCCGCAAATATCGGCGGCCAGGGTCAGCTCCGCCGCATCGTGCGTTGCCAGCGCCAGCAGCCCACTGATCTGTGACGTGCCGTTGCACAGGGCCAGTCCCTCTTTGGCGACCAGCGCAACCGGATCCAGCCCGGCGGCGGCCAGCGCGGCCTGGGCCGGCATGATCGTGCCGCCGTATTCGGCCAGTCCGCCGCCTTGCATCGCATAGGCCACCTGCGACAGGGGAGCCAAATCGCCACTCGCGCCGACCGAGCCTTGCTGCGGCACCACGGGATGCACCCCTTGGTTAATCATATCCAGCAAGAGTTGCAGCGTGCTTTGCCGCAGCCCCGAATAGCCGAGGGCCAGCGTTTGCGCGCGAGCGATCATCAGCGCGCGGGTCTCTTCGCGGCTCATCGGCGGGCCGACGTTGACCGTCTGGCTGGCGATCAAGTTGACCTGCAATTGGGCCAGCGCCGAGGGCGCGATCACCCGGTCTTTGAACGCGCCGAAGCCGGTATTGATGCCGTAGACCACGCGCCCGGAGGCCACAATATCGTCTACGATGGCGGCGGCATGGTCCACACGCGCGGCGGCGCTAGGGTGCAACTGGAGGGCGGTCGGGGCAGTGCTGCGGGCGAGCGTGGCGAGAGCGGCGGGGGTCAACGGCTGATCGGGGTCGCCGAGAGCAGCGCCGGCGACCGTGGCGGATGCGCGGCCCAGCGTCATTGCAAGGCTCCTTCCTGATAGGGGCAGCCCGGCAGAGGCGGCGGGCTGCTATTTGATCAAGGTTTGGATAAACTCTTTGACCCCCGCGCCGCCCCGCAGCCGTAACCAAAGCGGCCCCCGGTTGGGTTCAAAGATCAGCTCAAACGCGAAAAATGGGCAGCATTCCCGCTCAACACTGATAAACTCGGTGAGACGGGCAACGGTGTTGCGGTCGGACGCAAATTGGAAAGCGTACCCGTCCGCAAGTTCCTGCACCTGCTGTATAACGTTGAATAGCGCGAGGATGAGCTGTTTCTGACGCTCCGCAAGTGCTGTGTCCGTCAGGCTACAGGCAATGGGCAGGCTATTCGTCTCGGTATGACTGTCCTGGCTCATGCTAGACCCTCCCCCCCTATGCGGCGGTGTGCGCCGGCGTGGTTAGTCTCGCCGGCGGGCTAGGCGGGTGAGCAAGAACAGCAGCGTCCCCAGCCCCGCGAGGCCGACAGCCCCGACAGCGATCAGGCCACGCGCCGACGCGGGCTTGACGACGATCTTGCCGTCGGGCGGCACATAGCTCCGCATTCGCCCCCACAGGCGAAAGGTCTCCCAAATGGCGCGGGCCATGACCTTGACCGATGCGCCGGACTGTTCGCCGGCGGAGCGGGGATAGTGGTTCACCCCGATCTCGACGATGCTGCGGCCCTGGACGTTAGCTTTGGCGTGGATTTCGGTGTTGATCAGCGCGCCGGGGCTGGTCAGGTCCATGCTCCGCAAGAGGTCGGCCTTGAAGACCTTGAAGCCGCAGTCAATATCGCGCAAATTGACTTGGAACAGCAACTTGACCATCTGGTTGAAGCCGGTGCCGATTAGGAAGCGGTAGTAGGGATCATTGCGCTTGATGCGGTAACCGGCCACGATGTCTTTGCTGGGGATGTATGGCACCATGTTGCGGAGGTCGCCGATGTCAAACTGGCGGTCCGAGTCCATGAACATCATGTAATCGCCACTGGCGGCGCGAAACCCGGTGGTCAGCGCGCCGCCATAGCCCTTGTTCTTCTCATGGTGAATAGCGCGGACGTGTGGATTTTCTGCCGCTAACTCATCAATGATTGCGCCGGTGCGGTCGTGGCTACCGTCGTCTACCACCAGCACTTCGTAGTCGCGGAACAGGGTCGGCAGCACGTCTACCGCTTGCCGCACGACGGCCTCGATATTGGGTTCTTCATTATGGGCGGGCAAAATCAGCGACAGTTTCCCGTCAATTGGCTCCGCAGATCCGTTGGACATTCCCACGCTCTCCTGGATAACATTGATTGCGATTGCCCACGTACTCTGCGGCACGAGAGCCACTCTTAAAGCATATCTTCGATTATACCATACCTGGCCTGCTTTAAGCCACCAGCTACCGATATGTAACTGTTCAGTCCGTGGCTGTGGGCGGGATCATAGGGCGAGATACAGGGTAGTCGCGCACGGCTGTGCGC
>JALYUO010000102.1 GCA_030853735.1 Chloroflexota bacterium | reverse complement strand
CGGCGCAACCGCGGGTATTGGTATACTCTTCCACCACTATTACGAGCATGGTATTCCCCGGCACCGTCACCGACATCGTAGTTAACCCGTGAGCCGTTTGATTCCCCGTGTCGCCCAGATAATTGGTGCAGAAACTGGTCGGGTCATAGTAGTTCGCATAGATTTCGGCTTGGATGCCGTCGCTGGAGCTTCCGCAACCGCTACCATCCAGTTGCACGGTGATACATTGTGGACTGCCGCTTGTATTGCTGTAGGAGTAACTGTCATAGTTATAAGGTGCCGTACCAAAGGTGGCCGGGCAGGTTTTCGGCACTCCACAACTGCTGGGTGCGCCCACATCATCGGGAATGCTGGTGTGGCTGGGATCGCTGGGGCCGATGCTGGCGTTGATGGTCTGGGTCGTGCCCGCGCAGCCGGTTGGCGCGGGGATGACGGTGGGTACTGCGGCCAGCGTTCCTGTGCCAACGAATTCACCGTTGGAGATTTGGCCGCTATAGATGGAGGTGTCCATCAGCATAGGAAAGACCAGCCCAGCTTGGGTGATCACCCGTAAGGTTGTATTGTTCCTGTAGAAATAGACTGTGTCTGCGCTTTGCGACCCGTAAATCTGTAATTGATCACCGGGGGCGAAGCTGCCGAGGTTGCCGATATTAACTCCGTTGTGGTAGGCATCGATCTGATTGCCGCGCACGAACAGGGCGTAATTTATGCTGAGGAAGTTGGCATCTGGATCGTCGTGACTGATGCCGAACATATAGGTGTTGGCGGGCTGGCCCGCAATAACCGTTGCGGAGACTCCTGTGTCTAGTGCTTGTAGGGCAGACACCGCCCCCGAGTCCCACTGGTTGGGTGGGCTGGTTTTGCTCAGGATGGTGCCGTTGACCGCTACGTTGACTAGGTGCGTCCAGCTTCTGCTAGATCCCGCCGCAGGGGGGGCCGGTGGCGCGGCGTTGGTTGCTTGGCGCGTCGGCTGGACGGCGGGGGCGGCGCTGCGGGCCGGGCCGCTGCCCAGCAGCAGTGCGCTGAGGCCGAGCACGACTGCTAACAGAGCAGCCCATTTGCGGCGGTGCAGGTGCGTAGCTTGCATGATTCCTCCTGATCGGTGTGGGCCACCAACCCGCATTACCGTAAGCGGTTGGGACGGTGGGATGGGTGGGCGTTGCAGCGGGAACCTTGCGGATGTGCTGGGCGGCCTTTGTGTAATGCTATTCTAGCATAATGGATTGTTGCTGTCAATAGTAAGCACACCCTCATGCCACGGTTAGCGCCGGGCAGATTCCACTGAGCGACGGCCTGTAGGCTACACGATGCAGGCACGAAGAACACGCAGGTTTTAGACCGGTGAATGCTTGGTGTTCTTGGGGTCTTGGTGGTGCATCAAATGCTGAGGCCGAGATCCGCCTGGGCGGGCAGGACGGTGGCCGGACCATAGCGCCGCGCCACTTCGCCGCAGAACCAGGCGAACTCGTGCGGGTCCAGCGGCGGGCTGGTGTGGTCGGGCCGCCGGCCGCGACTAGGCGGCGTGAAGCAGAGCGTCGCCAGCACGCGGAACGGGGCTAGGCTCGCCACGATTTGATCAAACCACTCCCACGCGCCGGGGCGGTGGCTGTCGGCCCACGAAATGCCGGTGCGGACATCCTGCACGCCCAGTTCGTGGAACCAGCGGATCGACTCGCGCAGCGTCGCCTCGTCCTCGAAATGATACCATTGGCACAGGCCCATGCGCCCGGCCACGGTGGGCCACTCGTGAAAGGCCAACTTAGGCCGTCCGGTCGCATCCAGCAAGCCCATGTGGTAGTGGCGGTAGTAGGCCGAGCCTTCGGCTTCTTTGTGCCGCGTCGTGGCCTCGCGCCACAACGGCAGGTCGAACAGCGAATACCAGTAGGCGCGCTCTACGTCGCGCAGGTGGTGGGCCGTCTCGCGCAGCCCCCAGGCTTGTGTCTCCTCGCCCCCGAATGAGGACACCCCCACCTCGGTCGCCCACACCGGCTTGCCCGCTGCCTGCTCGATCAGTCGGATCTTGCGCGGCCAAGCATGGATGCCGGTCGGCACCGTGGCCGGGTCGTCAGCCGGCGAGTCGGGAGCGTGCCAGTAGTTCCAATCCACCGGAAAGCCATGCACGGCCACCACATCCACCGCGTCCAGCGCGCCGTGTTCGCGCAGCTTTTCGATGAACGCCGAGTCAATCGGCGAAATGCCGCCCATGACCCGCCGCAGCGCCGGGTTGGCCGTCGCCACCGCTGTGCCGGCCAGCCGCACCATGCGGCTGAACTGCTGCCAATCGGGGTCCATGTGAAAATCCCAATGCGACTGGTTGTTCGGCTCGTTCCAGAACATGACGGAGTCGATCATCGTTGTCTCCTGTGGGCGGTGGGCGGTGAGCGGTGGGCGGTGGGCGGTGGGCCGTGAGCCGTGAGCCGTGTTGCGGAATCAGAATATACGCCATACGCAGTACGCAGTTGGTAGCGCGCTGCATGGCTTGGCTTCTACTTACCATTTCTAACTCTCAGGCTGGGCGGCTGTTATGGGCACTAGCGGGTGAAATCGGGAATCGGCGCGGGGGTGATGAAGGTGCCGGTGAGGTAGAGCGCCGTGGCGACCAG
>JALYUO010000222.1 GCA_030853735.1 Chloroflexota bacterium | reverse complement strand
GGTGTCAGGTGTCAGCTATCAGGTCCGCACTGATTGTCTCCTAGTGCCTGATACCTAATGCCTGCTGCCTCGGGTCCGCTTTCAGGTCCGCGCTGCGCGTCTCCTACTCTCCGACCCCCGACCCCCGACCCCAGGGTGATTGCATCTAAATTGGCGCGTGTGATATCGCATTAACTATAGAAGGAGAATGACGAAAACTGGCATCCCGTCCGCCAGAAAGCGGGCTTCTTTGGGCCAGTAAGTCGCTGGCATTTCATCGCTTCCGTAGCTACACCGGCTACCCGCCCACGCCAATTTAGATGCAATTGCCCTGTCCCCGACCCCCGACCCCCGATCCCCGACCCCCGTTTTGGGTATAATAGGGTATGCTACGTTATTGGGTAGGTGTTTTGCTGCTGTTGGCGGCACTGGCGGGCGAGGCGGCCGGTGGGTTGAGCGGTACCGGCACGCCGGGATCTCTGCCACCCCAGCGGGGCGGCGCAGCAGAGGTGCGGTCGGCATTAGCCCTGCACGCCGCTCCGTCGGTGGTGCATGATTATTTGGTGCGCCTGGGCGAAGGCAGCGGCGAAGTGTTCTTCCGCCTCGCGGTCGCGCCACAGTTGGTGCCGCAGATTCTGCGCTTGGTGGATACGGACGGCAACGGCACGATTACGGCGGCGGAGCGGCAAGGCTGGTTGGAGCGCTATCTCGCTGGGCTGCACTTCACGATGGACGATCAGCCGGTGGCGATGGGCGTGGTGGGGGCATCCGCGCTGGACGAGCCGCTGCTGCTGAACAGTATACGGAAGCCGATCACGGTGACGCTGCAACTCACCTACACCCTGCCGCTGGACCCGCCCGGCAAAACCCCGGCCGACCACCACTTTGTGTTGTCCGATAACACGAATTATGTCAACTACGATGAATACTACGCCAGTTGGGAGGACGCACCGGGGGCCGTCACCCTATCGCACGACCTGACCCAACCGGCCAACCCGGCGACCTTTGAGTCCATCGTGGAGCGCGATCCGACCACGCACACGCCGACGGCCGCCCCACCAACCAGCGCCGGTGATGCGGGGCTGCCGTTGTCGCAAGAAGCGGCGATGGGGCAATACGGCGCGTGGCTCCAGGGCTTTTTAGAGAATCCTGACGGCAATCCGTGGCTGGGGCTGGGGCTATTCCTGCTGGCGGTGGGGCTGGGCGGACTGCACGCGCTGACTCCCGGCCACGGCAAAAGCGTGGTCGCCGCCTATCTGGTCGGCTCGCGAGGCCGCGTGCGCGACGCGCTGGCGCTGGGCGGCATCGTCACGCTCACCCACACCTCCAGCGTGCTAGTGCTGGGCGCGGCGCTGCTGGCGATCACCAACTTCGGGATGCCACGCTGGTTGCAACCGGCGCTGGAAGTGCTGTCGGGCCTGCTAGTCATCCTGGTCGGCCTCTACACACTGGCAACCCGCCTACGCGCGTTACAGAGCGGCGACACCCACACCCACCACAGCCACGATCCTAACGATCCCCACAGCCACAGCCACGGCTCCGCCCAGTCCCACGACCACAGCCACACCGTACAGCCCACCGCCCACGGCTCACCGCCCACGGCCCGCGGCTCCCGCACCGGCCTGCGCGACCTGCTGGCCCTCGGCATCTCCGGCGGGTTGGTGCCCTGCCCCGACGCGCTGGCGATCCTGTTCCTGACGCTCTATTTTCACCAGGGCGGGCTGGGGCTGGCGCTGGTCAGTTCGTTCAGCATCGGCCTCGCGGCGGTGCTGATGGGCATCGGCGTGCTGATGGTGCGCGCACGCGGCCTGCTGGAACGCCTGCTGCCGGGCGGCGACCACGGTCCCGGCTGGGTGCGCTTCCTGCCCGTGGTCAGCGCAGTCCTCGTGATCGGCCTGGGCTTGGCCCTGCTGCTCGGTGCAGCCCTCGGCCAACGCTGGGTCTGACGAATGCGGATTGCGGATTGCGGAATGACGACGGAGTTCTGAATGCGGAATGACGACGTGTTACGTACTGCGTATTACCTATTGCGTACTATTAGGACTGGCAAATCATTGCACGCCGCCCCGGCCACCCCACCACCCGTCACAGCCTGCGAAGGCAGGCGGCAGAGCTGTAGCCGCGACCTCGGTCGCCCCTTGCCCCCCACGCGCTCCGTGCCCCCGCACCCCGTGTGCCGATGAACGGGGTGCTGCTGCTGAAGCTGGTGCTGACCCCATTGTTGATCGTCGGGGTCAGCCTAGCGGGGCGGCGCTGGGGTCCGCTGGTCAGTGGCTGGCTGGTGGGACTGCCGCTCACCTCTGCGCCGGTGGTGCTGTTCCTGGCGCTCGAACAGGGCCAGGTGTTTGCCGCGCAGGCGGCGGTGGGCATCATGCTGGGCCTGATCAGCACTGCCCTGTTTTGCTTGGTCTACAGCCGCCTAGCCCCACATACGCACTGGCCGCGCAGCCTGCTGGGGAGTTGGGTCGCCGTGGTGGCCGTACCGCTGCTGTTAGGCGGGTCCACCTGCCGCTGTGGCCGGTCTTTGCGCTGGTGGTCGCGTGCCTCATCGCGGTGCGCTGGGCCATCCCGCTCGTGCCGGAGGCGCTGGCCCAGGCAGTGCCCCTGCCGCGCTGGGACATTCCCGCCCGCGTGGTGGTGGCGACCAGCTTTGTGCTGGCGCTGACCGCCGGGGCCGAGGCGCTGGGGCCACAACTCAGCGGTCTGATCGCGCCCTTGCCAATCTATGCCACCATCTTGGCGGTCTTCACCCATCGCTTGCAAGGCGTGGCCCCGACCCAACGGTTGTTGCGGGCGCTGGTGACGGGAGTGTTTTCGACCGTCCTGTTCTACCTCGTGCTGGCCCTGCTGCTGCAACCCACCGGCCTATTCGTGGCATTTAGCGGGGCTACCGGCGCGGCGCTGGGACTGCACGCCTTGTCGCTAACTCTCATGCGCCGTGCGCCGGCGGGGTCATAGCGTGCGGCGGCGGAACACGGCGGTGCCGACGCGAATCAGGCCGGCCAGCAGAAACAGCACCTGATAGTGGTTGAGCGTGAGCGGACCGAGCGCATACTGGCCGCCCGCCAGCGCATTCGCCAGCACGCCGCCACTGATCGAGGCGACAAAGGCGACCACGCCGGTGAAAGCCCAATAGATCGCCATGTAGCCGGCCCGCCCGGCCGCCGGAGCCCGCTCCATCAGCCGGTTGCCGAGCGACAGGTTGAGCGCGGGCCAGAAGATGCCGGCCAGCACATTGTTGAGGTACAGCAGCCAGAGGTTGTCGGGCGTGATCAGTAGCCAGGTGAGGGCCAGGGGCGACGCGCCGACCAAACCGACGGTGAGGACGCGGCGATGGCCCACGCGGTCGGCCCAACGGCCCCATAGCGGCTGGGTGAGCAGAGTCACGCCAACCGTGGTCATGTCGAGCGTGGCAAGTTGGCTGTAGCTAACGTGCAGCACTTTCAGCGCCTGGGCACTGAAGAACGCCGTACCGACGTTGACCCCCATGCCCCACAGGGCCATGGTGAAGACAAAGCTGCGAAATGGGCGGTCGCGCCAGGGCGCGCGCAGCAACGCGCCGAAGCCGCGGCTCACCGCCCGCTGGAACGGCGGCTCCGGCTGGCGGCTGACGAATAGGGTGCTGACGGCCGCCGCCACGGTGGCAACGGCGTAGAGCGTCAGGAAGCCCAGGTCCGTGTAGTGTGCGCCCCGCGCAAAATCGAGCAAGGCACCGCCCGCCGGGATCGTTGCTAGGCCGACCAGGGCCAGCACCGTGTTGCGCGTGCCAAAAAAGCGCCCACGCAGGGTCGGCGGGATCAAGTCGCTCATCCACGACAGCCAAGCATTGGTGCTGATCGCCAGCAGGGCCAGCGATAGGGTCATGGCCGTCACGGCCAAGCCAAGCCGCCAGCCGGTGGAAATCGGGACGAACAGCAGTGCGGCGGGCACAAGCCACAGCAAGCGCCCCAGACTGGCCCAGACCGTAATGGCCCGCCGCTTGCCGCTCCGTTCGACCAACCAAGCGGCGGGCAGTTGCAACAGCCCCGTGACCACCGGCAGCACGCTAATCAGGCCCAGCAGCAGGTCGTTTGCGCCCATAAACAGGGCCAGCGCGGTGACGAATGAGCCGGTGGTGAGAGTGAGAAACAGTTGGGAAAACACGCCGTCGGCCACCGACATCCGCATCCCGCGCAGCACCACCGACGGCGGCAGACTACCGGGCGCGCTCGGCGGCACAGCAGGCAAGATATGCAGGGACGGGCGAGGCGGGAGGCGACGGCGCGGGCGGGGCGGGACGGGCGGGCGGACAGGACGAGGCGGGCGGACTCTAGGCTTCGTCATCACTCCACTCAGCCGGATCGCGAATCTGGATATAGCCTGCGGTTGGGTTGATCTCTAACACAATGCTTTTGACCGCCGGCACGAGCAACTCTTTGCCGCCGGGAGTGCGGACCACATAGACATCGTTGCTGCCGGTGGCAAGTAGGTCTTCCACAGTGCCCAGGTGCCGGCCGGCGGGGGTCTGCACCGGCAGATCATAGAGTTGGAAGGCGTAGAAGCTATCGGGCGGCAGGGGCCAGGCTTCGGCGGCGGGCAGTTGCAGCAGGTAGCCGCGCAGGGTGCTCGCCGTTTCGGGGTCGTTCACGCCGGCCAGCTTCACCAGCGCGTGATGCACCTGCCCAGCCCACGGTCCCGTGCGCTCGGCATCGGCTGGGTCGGCGACGGGAAAGAGACGCTTGTTGCCCCCGGCCAGCACCCGCGCCGTCATCACCCGGTATTCTTGCGGCACGCTAGGGGTCAGCGCAGACCGGCGCGGTCCCCTCCCACCCGGCAAGGCCGGCGGTGGGCTGAGATAGACATGGCGTAGGCTGACGAACCGTTGCGGAAAGTCACTCAGCACCGTCACGCGCAGCTCGCCGCGCACGCCATGCGGAGCCACCACTTCACCGATGGTGATATAGTCGGGGAGTTCTGCCATACGTAGTGTTTAGTGTTTAGTGCTTAGTGTTTAGTGTTTAGGGAAGAGCCGTTCAACACTAAACACTAAACACTAAACACTAAACACTCAGTTACATGATCTCCAGAATGCCGCGCTTGCCTTCGCGTTGCGCGGCGATGCTGACGAGGGTACGGATGGCGCGGGCGATTTTGCCGTCGCGGCCGATCACTTTGCCTTTTTCTTCGGGATTCACGGTGAGTTCGATCATCACCGTGCGCTCGGTCCGCACTTCGCGCACCTTCACGTCTTCGGGATGGTTCACCAGGGTCTTGGCGATGGACTCCACCAGGTCTTTCATCTGCTACCCCTTTTTAGGCTTCACCGGTCTCCGGCTGGTCGGCAGTTTCCGCAGCGGCGGCAGCAGCCACGCTGTCAGGCGTGAACGTGACAGCCGGCGCATCAGCCTCGGTAGGGGCGGCGGCGGCACTGGTCGCCACGTCAGCCTCGGTAGTGGCTACGGCAGCGGTGGTTGTTGCGGGGGCCGTGGCGGTTGCTTGGCCGGGGGTGTAGGCTTTGCGCGGGTTCTTGCGGTTATAGGCCGCGATCACTTCGGGGGCCAGGTTGGCTTGGCGCAACAGGCCGATCACCGCGTCGGTCGGCTGAGCACCCTTGTGAACCCACGCCTGCACCTGATCGCCATCCAGATGGATGGTGGCCGGGTTGGTGCGCGGATCGTAGTAGCCGAGGATCGAGACAAAGCGGCCGTCGCGCGGGGCGCGGGCATCGGCCACGACGATACGGTAGTGCGGTTGGAACTTTGCGCCCATGCGGCGCAGACGAATCTTGAGCATTCGTTCTCCTTAACCCAGTCTAAAGGTGTCATAGTGACGGGCGTGATCGGTGAGGAACAGCGGCCCATCCCCAGAAGCGTGTCCTGCTACCCCTTGTTGGGGCGTTCGAGTTCAACACGGAGACACAGCGACACGGCGATTTTTACGAGGGGTTTCGTAACCTGTCTTGGCGCGCTATTGAAAAAGCATAGCGGGTGAGTAATTGCTCAACCCAGCAGATTCTTCGCTGCGCTCAGAATGACAAGCTACCTACTGACTAATAGCAATCCCCGTAAAAACCTCCGTGTCTCCGTGTCTCCGTGGTGAACCCAAACGCCCCACGCAGCAAAGGGCGGCAAATGACCAAAGTAGTATACCCGGTTTGCCGGGGCGCGTCAATGGGCGATCAGCTCTGGCTGGCGCTGCCGGAGCCGGCGGGCACCAGGATCTCTTGGTCGGCGCGGATGGTGGCGGTCTCCGCGAGATCGTTCAGGCGGCGCAAGGCATCTTCCGAGGTGCCGAAGCGTGCCGCGATCTCGGCGAGGGTCTCGTCTACGCCCACGGTGTAGGCCACGGTATCGGCTCCGCGCCCCTGCATATTGCCGTCCGCACCGATCTCAATCGTGCCGTCCGGCGCAGTCGCCGGAATGCGGAGTTCGCGCCCCGCGTGCAGGCTGGTCGGATCGGCAATGCTGTTGAGCGTGATCAGGGAGTTCATGTCGGTGCCGTACTCGGCGGCGATGCCGGCCAGCGTCTCATCCGCCTGCACAACATGAACGACATTGGTGCCGCTCGGCGCATCCATCTGGCTTGCGTCGCTATGCACCCCATCGGGGCGACGATCTGGGCCTTCCCCGCGATTCGTTTCATCTACCACATCTGCCATGTTGAGATTGCTCCTTTCGATCTATAGGACAGGATACTCTTGCATAGAAGGAGAACGGCGCGGCGCAGGCAAGTGGTACGGTACTGTGTACCCCGCCCGCCGCTAGGGACTGAAGGCCAGCGTCCCGTTGGTGAGCGCGAGCAACACGCTGAGAACGAAGCAGCCCAAGATCATGGCAATAGCCGGGATGAGCAGAGCGGCACTGAGGAGGCCGGGCCGCAGAGGCGTGGCGGTGCGACGGAGTTGGGCGCGCGCCACCAAAGTCGCTGCGCCCGCCACCAACAGCAGCGCCCCGGCCAAGATCAGCAAGCCGAGCAGCCAGGGCGTGCTGCGCCCGCCGCCCGCTGGGACCGTCACCGCGCCAACCAGCAGCCCCACCAGCACCAGCGGCAGCACCGCCACCAAGCACCAGCCCGGCCACGCCAAGCCCGGCGCGCGGCGAAACCCGGCATCCTGGATCAGCCACACGCCGAGCATTGCAGCGGCAATGGCGACCAAGAGGAGCGGAAAGTAGGCGTACATGGCGAATGCGGAATGCGGAATGCGGAATGCGGAATGCAGATTTACTTAACGATGAACGTTCCTATTCCTAGTGAGGAACATACTAATCGTTGCGTCTCCATTCCGCATTCCGCATTCCGCATTACTCACGGTCCTCGATGTCGTCGTCCTCGAACTCCGGCTCGTCTTCGGACTCCTCGGCATCCGCGTCGGGGTCGGCATCGGGGTCGAAGTCACCGCCGCTGTCGTCGTCTTCGTCAAGATTGTAGCGCCCCGCGCCCGCCGAGGGCCGGTAGGCCGCAGCGGTGCCTTTCGAGGGGAACGACTGCCGCCCCAGCATGGTCGCCGATTGGTACTCTTCGCGGATGATCAGCGACAGGTTTTTGTCGCTGACGGTCGTCACCGTCGCGCCGTAGCGGTTGCCTGCCTGGATGAAGCGGATCAGCCGGTGGGCCAGCTTTGGCTCAATGGTGCCCAGGCGCGCGCCGCTCTCGGTTCGCACCTCCAACTGGCTGTCCACAACGTGCAGCATCACCCGGTCGCCCGCCGTGAGCGCCAGCAGCGTGGGACCACTCGCCAAGTTCACGAGATGGGTCAGGCCCGTCTTGCCGGTCTCCTCGATAAAGGTCTGGGTGCTGATGCGGGTGCCCGGTTTGGGCGGCGGGCGCTTGACGGCTCCGGCGGCGGCGGGCTGGGCGGCCAACGGCGCGAGGCGCAGCATATTCTTCTGGGCAATGGCGTTGCCGGGTGACAGTTCCACCGCCCGCTTGTAAGCATCGTAGGCTTCGCGGTACTGGCCCAGCTCCAAATATGCTTTGCCTAAACGGTTATGGGCATCCGCATCGTTGGGTTCGATGTGTAAAATCGCCTGATTGACTTCGACGGCATCTTGCCAGCGACTTTGCATCGCCAGGGCAATCGCCTTTTCCGGGAGTACCCGGCGCAAGCGAGCGATTTCGTCGGGATTGGTCTGAGCCATACAGCCACCTCTTTCGGCAGGGATCATTGATCAGAGTGAAAAGTTGAAAGGGCAAAGTTGAAAGGGCAAAGTGCAACGCGAAAAAGGGGCATTGCACCGATCCGGTTCAGTATCGTGCGGTTCGCGCTTATAATACGCAGAAGGTGCCCAATTGGTTCCCACCGCGCCCACCAATTCGCCCTATAAACGCAAAGCATTGCCGTTGGGTTACGGGATTGTGGGATGCTGACGAGTTTTGAGTTCTGAGTTCTGAGTTCGGAATTGACGGGGATTACTGTAGGAGCGGCCTGGGGGAGCGGCCTGGAGAAGGTCGGCTGGGGGAGCGGCCTGGAGAAGGTCGGCCTGGGGGGAGCGACCTCCTGGCCGCGATGGGCTTGCCTTACTATTCAGGTCGGGGGCGGCAGGGTAGATCGCGGTGGGTCAGCCCATCGCGGCCAGGAGGTCGCT
>JALYUO010000083.1 GCA_030853735.1 Chloroflexota bacterium | reverse complement strand
CCTGACCCCTGACCCCTGACCCCGGACCCCTAACGCCATGCTCTACCTCTCCCAACAGCTAGGCCGCCCGGTGCGCGACCGCCAGGGCAACCAAGTGGCGCGCATCAGCGATCTGGTGGTGCGCTTGCCGCCACCGGTGGTCGAAATCGAGGCGGCGGCGCGCTACGATACCTATCCGCACCTGCACGGGCTAGTGGCGCGCGGCGGGCAAGCGGCAGCCGGCTTTTTCATTCCGCTGGCCGCGCTGGGCACGCTGGGGCCACAGGGAGCAGACCTTGCTGGAGCCACGGTCAGCCTAGAAACCTTTGCCCGCCGGCCCGACGAACTGCTGTTGGCCGGCGACCTGAACGACCACCCGATCATTGATTGCCGCGCCGCCGTGGTGCGCCGGGTCAACGACTTGCTGCTTGGCCTCCTAGCCGACGCAGGGGCGATCACGCTGGCCGCGCCGGACGGGGCCGCGTTGCCGGCGGCCGATCTGGTGTTGCTGGGGGTGGATGTGGGCTGGACGGGCTTCCTGCGACGGCTCAATTTGCTGGGCGGCACGTTGGGCGTATTGGGCGCGCTGGGCAAACAGCTTGCGCCGCGCATCTTGCCCTGGCCCGATGTGGCGCTGGCCGGGCCGGGCGGCGCGGGCGGGCAGACCGCGCTGCGTGGCCTGCACCCGGCCGACATCGCCCGCATTACCGGCGCGCTCAGTTACCACGAGGCCGCCGGCCTAATCGCCGCGCTCGACGACGAAACCGCCGCCGACGTGATGGAGGAGGTAGACCCGGAGCGGGCTACCGACATCATGGAGCAATTGCCCGACGCGCGCGCCGCCGACATCATCGAAGAGATGGGGCCGGATGATGCCAGCGATCTGTTGGCCGACTTGCCGCAGGCGCGCGCCGCCGACCTGCTGCGGGAAATGGAGCCGGAGGCCGCCGACGATGTGCGCGAACTGCTGCGCTATCCCGAAGATAGTGCGGGCGGGCTGATGACCACTTCATTTATCATCTGCCCGCGCCACTACACGGTGGCCGAGGCCACGGCCCGCTTGCGTGATGAACTCGACAAGCCCGACCTGATCTACTATCTCTACATCACGCAGGGGCCGGAGGATCACCTGTTGGGCGTGGTCACGCTGCGTAAGCTGCTGATCAGCAACTCCGGCGACCGCCTGGATGCGATCATGCGGATTGACCCCGAAACGGTGCAGCCCACCGAGAACCCGCGCGAGGTAGCCCGCCTGATGGCCGAGTACAATCTGCTGGCCTTGCCGGTGGTGGATAGCCAGGGCCGCCTGCTGGGTATCGTCACCGTAGACGATGCGATTGCCGTCCTTTTGCCCAGCGGGCGACCGCGCAAGTTCCCCCACCTGTTCAGCCCATGATAGCGCGGCTGCGCCGGGGGCGCGTCTGGCTCTATCTGGCCGCGCTGGGACCGGGCCTGATCGCCGCCGCCGCCGGCAACGATGCAGGCGGTATCGCCACCTACGCCACCGCCGGGGCCAAATACGGCTACAATCTGATCGGCGCAATGATCCTGATCGTCATCTCCCTCAGCTTGGTGCAAGAGATGTGTGCCCGCATGGGAGCCGTCACCGGCAAGGGGCTGTCTGACCTGATCCGTGAACGCTTCGGCGTGCGCTGGGCCACCTTTGCCACCCTAGCCTTGTTTATCGCCAACACCGGCACCACGATCACTGAATTTGTCGGCATCGGGGCCGCCGCCGAGATTTTCGGCATCCCGCGCTGGATCGCTGTGCCGCCGATGGCCTTCCTGGTCTGGCGCTTAGTCACAGCGGGCAGCTATGGGCGGGTCGAGAAAGTGTTTCTGGCGATGACGGCGGTGTTTTTCAGCTATGTGGTCGCCATGTTTTTGGCCGGGCCGCATTGGGGCGATATTGCCCAGGCCATCGTCGCGCCCAAGTTGAGCCTCGATCCCGTCTTCCTCAACTTTTTCGTCGCCCTCATCGGCACCACTATCACCCCTTATATCCAACTCTATACCCAGGCCAGCGTGGTCGAAAAAGGGGTCACGCCGAGCGACTATAAATATGAGCGCTTTGAGGTGATCGTCGGCGTGTTGTTCTCCAGCCTCGTCGCCTCGGCGATCATCATCGCCACCGCCGCCGCCCTGTTTGTGCCGCACGGCCCGCAAGCAATCAACAGCGCCGCTGATGCCGCTCTCGCGCTGGAGCCGGTAGCCGGGCCGTATGCCAAGATCCTGTTCGCCGTGGGGCTGTTCGGCGCGTCCATGTTGGCGGCGGCGGTGTTGCCGCTCTCCACCGCCTACGCCGTCACCGAGGCCATCGGCTTCGAGCGCGGCGTGTCGTTCAGCTTCAAGGACGCGCCCATCTTTGTCGGTCTGTTCACCTTCTTGGTCATCCTCGGCGCGGGGGTCGCCATGATCCCCGGCGTGCCGGTCGTCGCCTTGCTGCTGGCGGTGCAGGTGATCAACGGCGTGTTCCTGCCCATCGAACTATTTTTCATCATGCGCCTGATCAACGACAAAACGATCATGGGCCGCTATGCTAATGGCTGGCTCTACAACCTGATCGCCGGAGCCGCCGTCCTCGCCATCACCCTGGCCGTCCTGCTCATGCTGGCGACGCTGCCGTTCGCATCGTGACGGTTCCGGCGCGTGCAACCTCCAGGGCACCGGTGCCGTAATATACGGCAGAGGACCGGCGACCAC
>JALYUO010000069.1 GCA_030853735.1 Chloroflexota bacterium | reverse complement strand
TGCCTTTGAGGTGGGTGTCGGTTTCGATGGTGCTGTTGGTGACGACCAGCACGACGTTGGTGACGCGCTCGGCGGGGCGGTCGCGGCAGAAGGTCTTGCTGGGCAGGCTGCTCCAATCTTCGACGCGCTTGCCGCTGGGCGTGGTCACGATAGCTTGCACGCCCGCCCCCGCGCCGGCGGTCACTTCGGCCAGATCGAAGCGCAGGGTATGCACGAAGCCGGGGCCGTCGTCTACCTGCGCCAACTCATAGTAGATCATGGAACTGGCGGCGAGGCTGACCTTCACTTTGTCGGAGTTGTTATCCAGCGACAGCGCCTTACTGCTAAACGGCTGGGCGATTTGCGCCAACGCTGTGATCGGCTGGCCGTGGTCGCGGTAGATTTCGACCGGGGCTTTGTTCCAATTCCAGAGCGCGAACTCTTTGAAGCGGTCATTCCAGCCGGGCGTGTCATGAAACACCTTAATCGGGCTTTTGCTGGTGCCCGCCTCGTAGAACTGGCCGATCAGGCGCGGGTCGCCGCCGGGCCGGTGGGTGAGATAGAAGGGCCAAATATACGCGCCATACTGGGCGAGGCCGTTGTCGTCGAACAGATCGAGCGGCCCCACCACGCCGTCATAGTTGGCCCAATTGCCCGCTTCGAGCTGGTTTTGCTCTTCGTCGTCGGTGGGATAGATCAAATCTTGCGCCCAGACGGCCGAGGCTTCGTCCCACCAATAGGCATCGTCGGTCTGCACGAAGCTGTCCTGAAAGGTGTGGAACAGTTCGTGGGCCATGGTGGTCTTCAGGCTGTTCCAGTCCTGGTCGGTGTTCAGCATCATGAAATCGCGGCTGGGGCAGCTGCCGTCGGTGTCTTGCGGGATGGTCAAGCCGTCGATCTCGTAATCGCTGGACGCGGCGGGCATCTTTTGCTTGTCGCCGCCGCTGTCGGGGCGTGCGGCTCCGCGACCGGGCGGCACCAGATAGACATCGAGCCGCCCGTCGCCGCCGTTATCCGCCAGCCCAGCATCGGAACACGGCGTATGGTTCAGCATGACCGCTTGCTCTTTGGCCCACATCCCGGTGCTATCGATCTCGGCGGCTAATTGCTTTGCTAGGACGGCATCACTGCTGCTGCGGCTTTTGAGATACCAGACGCGCAGCGGCGTGTGCGCCGCGTCTACGGCGACGAAGGTGGCTGCTGCGGCTGTGGGCGCGCCCAGGCCGGGCACACGGGCCGCCGACGGCGCGATAAACTGAGCATACCAAAAGCTGGTCGGGTCGCTGGGGCGAGTGCGGTAGGGTTGGAACTTGGCCTTCAGTTCAGCGGGGATTTCGCTCCAATGGCGGGTGGCTTGGCCCAATGCCGTGACGGCCTGGTGGACTTGCGCGGTGGCGGCCGTGCGTACTGTGCGCCCCGCGCCGGTCAGCCGGCTCCACAGGCTGGGCTGATCGACCCCTTTGACCTCGCTGGGCAGCGCCGACGGATTGAGTACCCGTTCCACCCGATAGAGCCAGGCGGTGGCGCGCGAGACGGTGCCCGCCTGCTCGGCGCTGCGGATGTTGTCGAGTGTGGTAGGCGGGGCAGGCGTGGCGGTGGGGCTCTCGTCTCCTGTGATGGCAGTGGGCGGGGGATTAGCGGTCCCGCCACAGGCCGCCAGCAGCAGGCTTGCCAGTACAGTCAATGAGAGTAGCAGCATCCCGCGCCGGGCCGGGCGGCGGGATCGGATAGGGCGCATGGGGATTCTCCTGTTGGGTTGGGAAACGGTGCGCGGGCACGGTTGGTCGCGGGGCGTGCCCTGCTCTCTTATTGTAGTCGCTGGGTGAGGTGCTGTCAATCCGGCGGCTTTTGCGGACGCAACACGGCGACAGGGAGACACGGAGCACGCCGGAGCCGGCAAGCGCGCGGCGTGAACGGCTAGTGGGTGGTGGGTTGTGGCTGGGTGGGTCATGGGTTGGCTCCTCCTGTGCTGATGTTTGGCGTTAATTTTACCCCTCTATATATAATGACATCGAGGAGGGGGGTTAGAGGACATCGAAATTTTAGGGCTTGTACAAGGCATAATTTTTGTGAGGATTTTCACAATATCAGGAAAACGGGCTGAACTTTCACTAATTGGTGAAATTAGGTATGCTGTTGCCGGCGCGCCGCGGGGTTACGGCAAAGGCACAAAGACCACAAAGGAGTTTGATCGCTTGTGGCCCCGATTGTGCAGTGACCTGCGGGGTATTCTGCTAAAGGAGGATCTGCGAGTGAAGAAATCGGTGCCGAGTTATTGGATTTATCGGTTGCTGGAACCGGGGCCGGTGGTGCTGGTGACGGCGACGCTCAAAGGGCGCAGCGATGTGACGACGGTGGCCTGGGCGATGCCGGTGAGCAGCGACCCGCCCCTCGTGGCGATTGCGGTCGAGCCGATGCGCCATATTCACGATCTGATCCGGCGCAGCGACGAGTTCACCATCAATGTGCCCCATGCGGGCTTGTTGCGCGAGGTGCATCATTGCGGCACCGCGTCGGGCGCGGATCACGATAAGTTCGCCGAGACGGGGCTGCACGCGGTTTCGGCGCGCCAAGTGAGCGCACCCTGGATCGAGGAGTGTGTGGCGCACCTAGAGTGCGGCGTGGTGGGCCAAGTGGAGCAGGGCGATCACACCCTGTTTATCGCCGAGGTGCTGGTAGCCTGGGCGGAAGAGGATGCTTTCGTCGAAAGCTGGCAACCGGCGCAACCAGCGGGACAGTTATTGCACCATCTAGCCGGGCGGCTCTATGTGCGCGGCGAGACCACGGTGGACGCGGGCACCCCGCCGCCGCCGCGCGAGGAGTAAAACGTGAGGCGTAAGGCAAAAGTGGCTACTTAGCCGAGATGGGGCAGGCGGCGGGGCCATCCGGCGACGGGGGCAGGGCGGACCGGCCACGAATGGGACCACGAATACACGAATGCGCCACGCAGAGGGCTGCCGCCCCGCCCCGCGACCGTACTGACTCGTACCTTGCCTACCCTAGAATACGCTGTCCGTGCCCGCCCCCGCATTCGTGTATTCGTGGCCTCATTCGTGGCCGGTCCGCCCCGCCCCCGTCGAGGATGGCCGGTAACGTGGTGGCGGGATCGGTTTACCGGCGGCTTGTGCGGCGGTGAGCCACACTGTTTTGGCGATCTCTAACTCCGCCAACGCCGCTGTCGGCGTAGGGCCAAAGGCCGAACAGGGAAAGAGATCCGGCACATCGGCAATGTAGCCCTCATCTTCAGGGCTGTAGAAAATGTTGATGTGATAATCCCGCATGGTGTAGTTTCCTGCTATGATTCTAACCTCACTCCTCTACACGGCTTATGGGAGTAGCTCACCGAAAAAGCCCGACTCTTGATTCTGCTCCCACAATTCATAGCTAACTGGCTGATGATTTTGGCTGGCGAGGGTAATTACTCGCTCCAAAACTGCTACTATAGGTCGGGTTCTTTTAACACCGTCTTCACATTCCATTTCAGGCGAGTCAACAGCATAGCCAAATAAGACCTGAAGCAGTTCGGGTTTGGGTAAGCTATAGCCAAATTGCGCCTCATAAAGTTTACTTAGTGGATCACCTTTATAACGGATTCTACAATCCTTAATTTCTTGTGCTTGGAATGTATATCGTCCCTCAGCAACTGCTGTCATGGCCTGAGCAATTTCGTCAAAGCAGAAATTATCGAACTCCACGCTACTGTTCCACAAATGAATGTACTCATCCTTTGTCGTGAAACGCTGCGGATAGAAAATTGATGGTTTGACAACTAGAGATTCTTTAACGTGATGTACACGACTCTCTTGGTCCAAACTCACGAACACAAGAGTCTGCTGAAAGTGATAATAATCAATCAGCTTTTCCAATGCCCCGTATTTGTCTTTTCTTTTACCACCTGTGAAGTTATCTATTCCTTGAAGATTCATAATAAAGATACCCATTCGAGGCAAAGATACACCAAACAGATCCTCGGCAAGACGAGGGTATTGCTCCTTTTCCCCAACACCTTCTACGACGAGAATCATCTTTGGTCTTGGATTCAGATTATAATTATTTACGAGAAATTCGAGTTGCTGTAACTCGTCCAACTGCTTCTCTTCTGCTTGATCTCTTCTCATACCTGTTATTTTATCTGGTGATGGTAGTTCTTCGCCGGTGATTTCTCTATGGAACAGACGAATCATGTACCCCATCGAATATAGAGTTTGGGCAAGTAATGCCTCGTTTCTCAGGTTATCCTTCTCTCCAACATCAATGAAGCTGACGAGATCATACCAATTAAATAGAGGATCTACCGTTCGCGCAGCATAAATGGTTAATTTATGGACATCCTTCAGCTCATCAGCACTTAAGTCTAAATCCCTGAAAATATCTCCGGCATTCCACTGACGACTATATTCATGCCAATCCCAATTTCCATGATGACCGGAATACGAAAGGCGAATTGTTCGACCATCCGTTCGTGCCAAGGGATAGTAGCGGTTAGATAGAACCTGACAAATATTTGCTACTCGCTCATATCTCTGTCTGTCTCTTTGATACCTAAGAATGCTTTGTCGTGCCCCCTCAGAAACATTTTGAACCCAGCTTTTGATGTCCTCCTCATTTTTAAGGATCCAAGAAAACTCTTCCACAGTTATAGAAGTTGCCTCTAACAAATTATGAAGAGTTAAGCACTGAAAGATAGAATAGAGGCTTACAGTGACATTAGTGTATTGTGTATTGT
>JALYUO010000026.1 GCA_030853735.1 Chloroflexota bacterium | reverse complement strand
CTCCTCAGTTGGTGGGGCCATTCGCTGCTCCAGATCATTATCTGAATGACTATAGATACGCCTTGCCCGCTTAGTCTCAACGGAGGTATCATTTTCATGAAGAAATTTACCACGGTTATGTTCGGTGTCCTCGCCTTACTTGCTCTTTCGTTGGGCTCCGCCGCCGCCCAGAGCCAAACGGTGATGATCAAATTGAACGAGTTGCAGGGGTCGGGGGACTTCGGTACAGCCACCCTGACCGCAGTTGGTCCCGACCAAGTGCGGGTTGTGATTCAGATGGGGGGATCCATGCCAATGGAACACAACCACCCGGCGCACATCCACCAGGGCACCTGCGCGGCCCTCAATCCCACCCCGGCCTTTCCGCTAAACCCGGTGACCAACGGGCAGTCCGACACGATTGTGCCGGTCTCACTGACCACCCTACTGGCAAGCAGCTATGCACTCAACCTACACGAGTCCCCGGCGGCGATCACAACCTACACGGCCTGTGGGGATATTATGACCCTGACCGCCGGCGCTACATCCGGGTTGCCGGCCACTGGCAACGGCACAACGCAGTTCTTGGGCAGTGTGCTAGTGCTAATCGCCCTGCTACTGACTAGTTTAGGGCTGCTCCTAGTGCGGGTACGCACGGCGTAGCTCCTAGTGATGCCGCCCTGCCACGCTCAGTCTGCCGCCAGGGGGATGATAGCGAACTGCTCGACATCCACCAGGCCGTGGTCGGTGAGTTTGAGCAGCGGGATGACGGGCAGGGCGACAAAGGCCAGCGCGATGAACGGGTTGGGCAGCGTGCAGCCGAGCGATTCGGCGGCGACAACCGACGCATGGGCCAGCTGGGCCATCTCCTCGTAGGGACGGGCCGACATCAGACCAGCCACTTCGAGCGGCACTTCGATCAGCGATACGCCGTCAGCGACCGCCACTTGGCCGCCGCCCAACGCGGCCACGCGCGCCGCCGCTACGCGCATATCGGCATCATTGGTGCCGACCACGACGATGTTGTGGCTATCGTGCGCCACCGAAGAGGCAATCGCGCCGCGTTGCAGGCCGAAGCCCTGCACAAAGCCCAGGCCCACCCGCCCACTGGTCGTATGCCGCTCCCAGACGGCCAGCTTTAGCACATCCTGCCCCGGATCGGCCGCCAAGCGCCCGTCGCGCACCGGCAGCGTGGCGACGGTGCGCTGCGTGATGATCTGGTGCGGCACCATGACGATCACATGGACGCGATTGCTGCTGACGGCTGGAACGTGCAACTGCGGCCCATCGGCGGCGAACGCGGCGGGATGCAGCCGCATCGTGCCGATGAGCGCGGCGGGCACGGTGGTCGGCGGCGGATCGGCCAGCAAGCGCCCACCGGCAGCCACTAACTCCCCGCCCCGATAGACATGAGTCACGTTGAAGTCGGGGAAGCGGTCAGCCACCAGCAGGTCGGCGCGATAGCCCGGCGCGATGGCTCCCCGGTCGCGCAGGCCATAGTGCCGCGCCGTGTTGTACGACGCGCAGCCCACCGCCAGCACCCGGTCGAGGCCGCCCAGAATGGCTTGGCGCACGATCCAATCAATGTGGCCTTCGCGGGCGATGTCGTCGGGGTGTTTGTCGTCGGTGCAAAACGAGCAGTGCGACGCGGTGATCGGCGTGATCAACGGCAACAGCGCGGCCAGATTGCGCGTCGTCGAGCCTTCGCGCACTAACACATGGAAGCCCAGTCGCAGTTTTTCGCGGGCTTCTTCGAGCGCAAACGATTCGTGATCCGAGGTGATGCCCGCCGCCGCGTAGGCCACGAGGTCGCGCCCACGCACGCCCGGCGCATGGCCGTCCACTGGGCGACCCGCCGCGAGGCCGAGGTCAATCTTCGCCAGCAGGTCCGCGTGCGCGCCGATCACACCGGGATAGTTCATCACCTCCGCGATGCCCAGCACGCCGTCCTCCCAGGCCAGCGTCGCCAGATCCGCCGCCGTCAGGTGTGCGCCGGCGGTCTCCATGTGCGTGGCCGGCACGCACGACGACAGCATCACCCGCACATCGAGCGGCAAATCGCGTGACGCGGCCAGCATGAAGCGGATGCCGTCCAGCCCGCAGACATTGGCGATTTCGTGTGGATCGCTGATCACGGTGAGCGTGCCGTGCGGCACCACAGCGCGGGCAAAATCGCGCGGCAGCATCATCGAGCTTTCGAGATGCACATGGCCGTCAATCAGCGCCGGGCAGAGTAACGCCCCGCCCAACTCGTGCGTCTCCGCCCCCTGATAGCTGCCGGGCGGCCCCACGCCGGCGATCACCCTATCGGCCAGCGCCACATCCGCCGCATACACCTCGCCCGACAGCACGTTGACCACTTGCCCGCCCGCCAACACCCGGTCCGCCGGGGCTTCGCCATAGGCCACGCGAATGCGCCGTGCCAAGCGCGCCTGCCGTGCCGTGCTGTCGGTCATGCCGTCTCTCCTTCTGCGCGTAAAACGTAAAACGTAAAACGTAAAACGTACTGCGTATTGCGTATT
>JALYUO010000018.1 GCA_030853735.1 Chloroflexota bacterium | reverse complement strand
GGCGCAGCCGGCGTGAACGCAGGCGGGCGGGCCGCCGGGCGCGGGGCGGCAACCGGGGTCGCCATGGTTATCGGCGCAACAAACCCGGCCGGGGCCGGTGGCGGCGACGTAGGCGGAGCCGCCATCGCAACGGCTTGGCGCTGTACCTGTGCCCACAACGGCGGCGCGGGCGCGACAGGCGGCGCGGCTACAAACCGGCGTACCTGTGGCGCGGCGGTCTGCGGCGCAGTCGGCACGCCCTGCGCCGGGGGCGGCGTGAACTGGAATTGCACCTGTTGCCAGCGCACCACCTGCGGCGGCAGGGCGGCAGGTGCAGGGGCAGCGCCTGCGGACGCGAACGGCGCACTATACGCGGCGGACGGCGCGCTATAGGACGTGGGCGACGCAGATGGAACCGGCGGCGCGCTATAGGACGCAGACGGCGGGCTATAGGACGTGGGCGGCGCAGAAGCAGGCGGGCGCGCCAGCGGCGCCGGCGCTACAGAGTAGGATGGGGCGGCAGGCGGTGGCGCGTTATAAGCAGGCAGTTGCGTGGGCACCGGCACCGGCGGCGCGGTCATCGTGCGCTGGACGGCAGGGCCGAGCGCCGGACGGAACATCGGCCAGGTCGGTGCGGGGGGGGCTTCCGGCTCCGGCTCCCACGGCGCGGGGGCCACTGGGCGCGCCCGCCAAACCAGGTTGGGGCGGTAGCTGTAGGCCGCCTGCGAAGGCACCGGCAACAGGGGCCGGGTCAGCGCGAGGGGGGCAAAGCCCATCCGCAGCCCGACTTGGTGCCAGAGTGCGCCGGCATTGAGCGGGCGGGTCGTCGCGCCGCCGTGCGGCCCATTGACACGCGCCAGGATCGCTCCCACCATGCGCCCAGCGGCGCTGGCCGCCAGCATGGGCATGGGGGCATCGCTCGCCGCAGCGGGCGACGGAGAAGGCGAAGGACCGGAAGAGTTCGTCATCGTGTTATCTCGAAGCCGGCAATAGCAAGCCCTGATGCGCGATTTTCAGCGATTGCACGGCGGCTTGGCTTTGCCCAGAGGTCAACTGCGGGCCTGTCCATTTCACCGGGAGCGCGCCCAAGAAGGTCCATTGGTGCTGTGCCCGGCCCGTCTGGTCTACCATCACAATGTCAAGCTTTTTGCGCGGTGTTTCGCCCCACGGCGGTCCTTGCAGCACGCGCACATACCAGTCCCACAACACCTTCGAGTTGGTGATGCCGTTTTTCAACGTGATCTCATTGATCTTACTGGCCCCCAACAGGTGGTGTTCCCGCCCGTTGAGGCCGCCTTCCCGGTAGTGGACGACTTCGGTCTCGGCTTCAAAGCCGGACAGTTCGCTGAACACCGCTTCGTTGATGCCGGCGATCTGGATATAGAAATGGACCGTAGTCAACACATCCGTGTTATTGTTGGTGGCCGATCTGCGTCGTGCGCCGGGGTCCGTGCTGGTCCGTTC
Organism: Chloroflexota bacterium; assembly: GCA_030853735.1. GTDB lineage: Bacteria > Chloroflexota > Chloroflexia > QHBQ01 > JAICKM01 > JAICKM01. The sequence goes on along the minus strand of JALYUO010000018.1, from coordinate 5,363 downwards.
GCGCGCCGTCACCCACCGATGGTCCGACGGGCCGGCGTGCGTGATTTCGCGTGCCGTCACCCACTCATGATCCGACGGACCGGCGTGCGTAATTTCGCGTGTCGTCACCCACTCGTGGTCAGTGTCGCCGGCGTGCGTGACTTCGCGCGCCGTCACCCACTCGTGGTCACTGTCGCCGGCGTGCGTGAGTTCCTGTACCTGCTGCTCGGCGTTGGTCACCGCAGACGTGACTTGATTTTCGGCTGCTTGCGCGGCCTGCTGGGCCTGCGCCGCCAAATCGCCTAGAGGGTTTCCGAAATCCATCTGGATCCTCGCTTTCTGCGAAAGTACAGTGCGCTATACTCCACCCCTACCAATGCGCGCCACGCTCCTGGTCGCTCTGCATAGCGCGCAGCAAGCGCTGATAGACTGCTTCGGCAATGGCTTCCGGGTCGGGCGGAGCTGCGCCCTGCTGACCCTGCTGCGCTTGCAGCGCCTGCAAGGCCGCTGCTTCGACGGCCACGGCGCGCGCTTCCGCCCCTTGATTGCCGCCACCGCCCTCCACGCGCTGCACCGCCGGCCCCCCGCTGTTGAAGCCCGCCGGCGCATGGGGCAAGCCCAAACCGGCCGGGTTAGGAGCCGTCACCGGGGCGGCCCCGCTTTGCTCAACGGCGTGCGTCACTTCGTGCGACACTAGGGCGATACTGCGTGCGGTCAACGGATGCAGCAGTTCAGGCCGCACATACACATCGCGCCCGACGGCAAACGCCCGTGCGCCCAGCCGCCCGGCCAGTGTCCCGGCCTGGCTGGAGTCGTGAATTCGCACATCACCCAACGAGCGCCCGATCAGGCGTTCGATCCAGGGCGTTAAGTTGCTTTCGTCCGGCAGCCCCGTGGGCAACCCGGTGTTACTAACAGCCATCTGTTCACCTGTGCAAGATGCGAGCCTAATACGGAATGGACGTAGTGCCCGTATCGCCGTTTAGCTGGCGGTTGATCTCGGCGATCTGTTCCACCCAGGCCCGACGCTCGTGATGTTCCAGCCCTAAAATCTCCTCACGCGGCCAGTGAAAATAATAAGCGAGATAGGCTACCTCTTCCCGGAGCTGGTCGAGAGGGTAGCCGGTTATCCCCCCTGCGGCACCAACTCCACTTCAAACTCGTGATTGCACGACGGGCACTGCGCCGGGATCGTGACGTGTTCGGCTTCGTTGATGCGCCGGTAAAAGTCTTGTAGGTAGGCAAAATCGGCAGAAAACATACTTTCGATAAGACCGGTATGCACGTTGGTGATCGTGCCCAACTCGGTAATCACTTTCGAGAGCAACACCACCGTCAGATACGCCTGATTTTGCTTGACGCGCATATCGCGCATCGGCGTGATTTCGTCCATCGCCGTCGCCAGCCGCATGACACCATGGCGGTGCAGCGTGCCGTCGCTATCCACATAACCGCGCGGCAAGGTAAATTCGTATTCGGTTTGCAGTCCTCGTTCTGTGCGGGGTTTGGTACTGGCGCTTGCTGCCATGCTCCACTCCTCGTTCATAAATGCGTCATTAGGTAAAGCGTAACGGCGCGTTCTGCTAAGAGTACAATCCCGGCGCGCTAGAGTTACGCCAACAGGCGATCAGGCTTATGCTTATTATACCAGATACCGCAAGCAAATGCGCCGTGCAGCACGCAGTTGCCTCATGAAAACAGATAGGGGGCAAGCGGGAGGCGGAATCTACTTGACCCGCTCCAACCCTTCGTGGGCGATCTCTAGCTCTTCGACACCGACTTCGTTGGTCGAGGAGTTGAGCGACGGACCACTGATCTTGCGGGGCCATGCGCGCTTGAAGTTCCAGCGCGCCACTTCGGTGCCCGTCTGGTCCACCATGACGATGGAACCGTTGGCGCGCGCCGTATCCACTTGGCCCTGCTCCACCAGCTTGCGCCACTTCCAGGCATCCATCGAGTCGGTGATGCCACGCTTGAGGTTGATGATCTGCCACTTGAGGCGGCCGGGGACGGCCTGGATCGTGTGGTAGTCGTCTTTCATCGAACCTTTATACTCCACCAGTTCGGTCTCGGAGCCAAGCCCGGAAGCCTCGCGGAAGACCATCTGGTCGAGGTGCCCATCCACGCTGACATAGAAGTTTGCTTGTACTAAGGGGTCTTTGCGAACGCCCCCACCTTCCATACCGGCCATCTGTTATACCCTCCTCTTGTGATCCCCATGCGGGGCTGTGGGTAGCCAGCTGTCTAGCTGGTCGAACTGCCGCTCTGCATCTGGCTCAGGCGGATGATGACGAACTCGGCCGGCTTCACCGGCGCGATACCGACTTCGACGAACAGTTGGCCCACGTCGCGCGTTTCCGGCGGGTTGTTTTCCGCGTCACACTTGACATAGAACGCTTCGTTCGCCGTTGCGCCGAACAGCGCGCCATCGCGCCAGGTGCGGACCAGGAAAGCCGAGATGTCGCGCTTGAGGCGCTCCCACAGGTCCATATCGTTCGGCTCAAAGACCGACCACTGCGTGCTGCGCGTGATCGATTCTTCGACATAGTTGAAAAGGCGGCGCACGTTGAGGTAGCGCCACGAGGGGTCGCTCGACAGGGTGCGCGCGCCCCAGACCCGGATACCGCGACCAGGGAAGGTGCGGATCACATTGACCCCTTCCGGGTTCAGGATCGCTTGTTCGGAGGCGGTGGTCTGGTATTCCAGACCGATACAACCCGCGATCACCTCGTTGGCCGGCGCTTTGTGTACGCCACGGGTGCTGTCGCTGCGGGCCCAGATGCCGGCCATGTGGCCGCAGGGCGGCACCATGATCGTGCCGCCGCTGACCGGGTCCGCGACTTTGATCCAGGGATAGTACATTGCCGCGTACTTGCTGTCGTAGTTCACTTCTTTCATGCGCCAGTCGCGCACTTCCTGCGGGCGCAGGCCCGGCGGCGAGTCGAGAATGGCGACGCGGTTGCCCATGTTTTGCGCGTGGTCCAACATGGCCTGCTGGGCCGCTTGCACCGATTCCATGGTGATGCGACCGGCCTGATAGAGGGCCATCAGGTCGGGGAAGCAGACGATGTTGGCGTCTTCGGCCACTTCGAGGCCGTTGACTCCGCTGCGCTCGGCGGCATCCCCGATCAGCAACGTGGTGCTGATGGCGGCGCGACCCGCGCCCGGCACGGCGGCTTCGACCGGCAAGCCCAGCGGGTAGGTGCCCGGCGGCGGCATTCGCTCGACCGGGGTGCCCGGCACTTCGCGCTCGGTCACGCGGATCAGCTTGGACTCGGCGTTGACCACCTCGGTCACGTTGCGGATGCCGCGCCCTTTGCGGAGCGATACGTTATCGAACCGCTCGGTGACGTTGCCCGGCCCCTTGACATGGATGCTGAAGGTGTCTTCGGTGGGCGGCGGCTGGCCTTCAACCGGAGTCGCGGGGACCACGTCCACTTTGACTTCGCTGCCGGCTCCGCCGGCTTCGCGGGCGGTGATTTCCAGCCCTTGCGCGTTGGCCGCTTTGCCCGGCAATTGGGCGATGGCGGTCGGCAATTGGCGCTGCGCGGCGCGGGTGCCGGCGGTGTCTTCTTCGGGCATGGCGAGGCGGGCCACATAGCAGGCCGCGCCGCCGTTATTGAAGAAGCCATAGACGGCGTGGGCCAGATAGCCCCCCGGCAGGAACGAGCCGAAGGTGTTGGTAAACTGCGTCCAGTTGGCGATGTAGCGCGGCTCATTGATCGGCCCGCGCTCGGCAAACCCGACAAAAGCGGCCAGCGAGGTGCCCACGCCTTCAATCGGTTTACTACCTTTGTCCACTTCCTCGACGTATACGCCAGGCGTTAAATACGAAGTAGCCAATGCAGGTTCCTTTCACAACGGATGCGGATTCATATCAGTGCAGTACGACTGCCAGAATCGGGTTCATGCTACTAAGGGAAAGTTGCCGGGAGCGGCACGGCGGGCGCGAGCAAAACCGTGCGCTGGAGTCGCGTCACCTCCTTCGGGTCTTACTACTAAGCGAATCCGGGGACTGCCCGGACTCGGCTCCGTTGGCGTGGGGATCGGCTCCCCGTGCCGGTTTGCCGTCGCGCGCGGCCAAGACGAGGTCACAGTCCTCGCCGGGTAACTCTACCACGCGCTCCACTGTCGTGTCGCCCAGCGTGGCCCGCAGGGTATAACGCCCATACGGAGCCACCGCGAACACATAGCGGCCTTGAGAATCGGTTTCCGTCCGCAACCCCGGTTCGACCAGTTGCACGGTCGCGCCGGACACGGGCGGAGCCCCTTCGCCGGCGCGCTCCCAGATCCAGCCACCCAACTGGGTGCGGCGGCGGGGGTCGCGGCGCGGCGGCGGTAGCGGCATTTGCGTCGGCACGATGCGCGGCGGGCGCAGCACCAACGGGATATTCTTGAACATTTCGGGGTCGAGCGGCAGGGTGACGATGTAGTTGAAGCCGGCGCGGATCGGGCCGTCCATGCTGCCCCAAAAGTCCGACGGGTTTTTGAGCGGGGCTTCCGGCTGCGCCGTTTTGGTCGGCATCGGCCATTCCTGGTCGGTCAGCACCCCATGCAACAGGTCGTTCGGCAAATGACTGTGGCGCATCAGCGCACCCAACACCCGCCAGAGCAAGCGGTGTTCGTCTTCCGGTTCGTTGGCCCAGGTGGTGATCATGTAGCAGGCATCTACGCGAAAAGCCATGCGCTTTTTCAGCGCGCCCGTGCCGTTGCCGAGCATGGCCGATTTCCGTCCGGCCATCACGCGGTCCATCTCCCACTGATTATGGCGCAAATCCTGGTTTTCGATCAAGTGGTAGAGATAGCAGTTCACGGTGGGGCGCGCCAGCGACGCGCTCCATTCTGAGGTGGGGGCTTCAAAGCCAATATCCACCTCAGCCAGGTCGAGCGGTACGCCCTGCACCAACATCGCTTTGATTGTCTCGTCCAGATCGTTCAGCACGCCGCAGTCTCCATTGTCCGATCAGCGTTCTCCGGCCCTGGTACGACAAGGGGCACTTGCACAGCAGTAAGACTAGTAGATACATTGCGACCACGCTAGGCGGGGTTACGGATACGCTACAGCCGGTTGTAATAAGGGGCCAAACCGACACTGCGTTAGTTATGGCTTATCATACTATGCCCGATGGACTTTTGTCAATAGCGCAAAGGTCACATTGCAGGAGCTATTCATTGTCGTACTGGTGATCAATACCTACGCCAAAATGGGGCAATGAACTGCCAACCCGCCGTGCGTGTGCGTAGCGATGGCAAATGTGCCGAGCCGAATTAAATTATGTCCGCCAAACGCGGATCGGATATTTAATCGTAGGCACGAACGGAGTCGGGGCACGCCCACGCACCAGGTTTCGACGCTGCACGGCCCATTTTGGCGTAGGTATTGT
>JALYUO010000012.1 GCA_030853735.1 Chloroflexota bacterium | reverse complement strand
GGTGGGAGCGGCCTTCTGGCCGCGCAAGCCTACCCTGACCGCACCGGTGGGGTAGCAGACGAGTAGATCGGGGTATGCCACGCGCCAGCGCGGCCGGGAGGCCGCTCCCACCGTCCGGGCGGGGTGCCCGCAGCCCGCCCACCGCGCTGCAACGCGAGAACGCATAAGCCCTGCTGTAAGTGCTCAGGGGAGCCACTTTTACTCAGCAGCTACCAGAAATTACCCTCTTACGCCTGATGCCTGACACCTAACACCTGATACCTCACTTGCCCGCCCGCGCGGCCAGATCCGTCAACAGCGTACTCATTTCGCTGCCGGCGCTGCCGAGTTGGCCGATAGCGGCGGCGGCATCGGTCCAGTTTTGCGAGCTAACGGCGGTTTGCGCCGTTTTGAGCGAGCCTTGCCAATCGCTGATCGCCTTGACCAGTTCGTTCTGGATGCTCTGCATATTGGCGCTGGGGTGCAGCGCACCGGCTTGAGTCGCCGCGTTGTCCAAGATCGTCCCGGCTTTGCTCAGTTTCGTGGTCAGCGCCGCCGTGTCTACGTTGCCGCCGAGCACGCCGTTACCGGCGGCGGTCGCCAACTCCGTGACGGCGGCGCTCATTTCGGGCGCATTGACCACCCCTGTGGCAATCGTGGACACCTGTTGCAGATAGGCTTGATCGTCCGCACTCAGCGTGCTGCTCAGTACGGCGGTGACGGCAGTGGCCGCGCCGGTCAGCGCGGTAGTAGCGGCGGTGGCGGCGCTGTTGAGCGGCAGGCTGGTCGCTGTATTGCTGACGGTGGGCGGCAGCGCGGTGGCGGTCGGCGCGACGGTGCTGGTGGGTAGGGCGGTGGGAATCGTAGTCGGCGGGGTGCCGCTGTCGCAGCCGGCTAACAAGGGCAAGGCGAGCAACAGGCTCACCGCAAGGGAGCGCAACTTTAACATAGGAAAGCCTCCTAGTGCCCGAACCAAATTGTTCGCAGCACTACACGCGCAGGCAAGTTGTGTGCCGGGGTTGGGCCGGCCGCCCTCGCCCGCCGGTAGGTGTCCAATTCATTGGACACCTACCGGCGCACCGGCGTGCAGCTGCTTATTGGATGGGGCACCTATAAGTCTATGATATGGCCCGCCGGTAGGTATCCAATTCATTGGACACCTACCGGCGCGGCCTAATGTGGCAGCAGCGGCAGCACCAGCAACAGCGCCGCCGCCAGCAACAACAGCCCGCCGGTGACGCGGTGCAAGGCGCGCTGCGCTCCCATCAAGCCGGTATGCAGCGGCACAATCGGCTGCCCGCGCCAAGTGACCCAGCCGCCGACCAGCACCGGCAAGGCGCGCGCCAAGCCATAGGTCGCACCCAGCGCCGCGCCCAGCAACGGCGAGGTGAGCAACGCCTCCCAGGCCAGTAAGAGGTAAAACGAGGTGAACGGGATATAGGTGAACAGCCCCATGCCGAGGGTCAGCCCAAAGGCCACCACGCCGAGCAGCGGGCGGCGCACAATCCATGCGTTCGGCACCTGCCAAGCCCGTTCGGGGTGCGGCAGCCGCCACAGATGGAGTTCATGCAGCGCGTAGGCCAGCGCCACGATCACCAGCGCGCCGAGCGCCACGGGCAACGGCAGCCACGGGCGCACCAAGCCACCAAGCGCGCTGACCCCCGCGCCCACCAGCGCCCCGCCGCCCGTACTCGCCACAATATAAAGCAACCCACGCAGGAGCCAAAAAGCCGGAGAACGGTGCCTCTGCCCGAGAGGCATGACCACAGAGATCATGTTGACCCCTCAGGCAGAGGAGGTCATGGAGAGACCGGTCAAGATTGCCAGGATAAATCCGGCGATCACCAAGCCCTCGGCAACACCAGCCATACTCAGTCCGTGCCTCGCCAGGGCGCGGCGGAGAACTGCGCGCAGCCACAGGTGGTGATGGGCGTGCCGCTGCGGTCCACGCACTGGCAGTCGCAACAGGTCCAATAGCCGTCCGTAACACTTGCAGTCCAGCAGCCGGCGGCGTAATAGTCGTAGTAGAGTGTGCAGGCGACAAGCGTGCCGTTGTCGAGGTGCTGATAGCAGTTGCCGCCCTGGCAGCCGGTCGGGGCGCTGACTCCATCCAGATTGCAATAGGGCCCCGGCGGGGCGCAACTGGGCACCAGTGGGCTGCCGGCGGGCGGCTGGATAGCGGCGGGGCGCGGCGGGTCCAGTGGCCGGGTCGCCTGGGCCCGCGCCGTGCGGCTGGTGAGCAACTGCCCACTGGCGATCCCAGCCAGCAGCAAAAAGGCGCTGCTGCCCGCCCGCTTGAGGAAGCTGCGCCGGTCGAGGTGCCGCGCCAAGCCTTCGCTGGCAAAGCGCGTGGCTTGATCCAGCGCCGCCAGGGGCTGCGGCGGGCTTGCGGTGGGCGGATCGGGATCGATCATGCGCGGTTCCTTTGAGCCGGCGGCGGCGGGCTTAGTGCGCCCCGACCGGGGCCGGCGACGTTTTGCCGTTGAAGGTGTCACGATACCATTCCAGTTGCTGCTTGGTGTTGACCAAGCCTTTGGCGCGGATCACGCCCAGCGGGTCAATCATAAACAGGAACGGAGTCACGCGCACCTTATAGGCATCGTTCACGCCGTCACGATACGACAGCATCGGGATGGTCGCGCCGGTATCGGACTGGAATTGGAGCGTCTCCTGGGCGCTGGCCTGGTTGAGCCACAACACGCTGAACTCGCGGCCCGGCCCGGCGGCAAACTCTTCCAGGCCCGGCAACAAGCGCCGGCAGGGATCGCAATGGGCCGAGCCGAACAGCAACAGCACCGGTCGCCCGCGATAGGCGGTCAGGCTCTGCACGGTGCCGTTCGTATCGGTCAATTGGAAGTCGGGAGCTGGGTTGCCCACCGCCAGCCCGTCGCGCGATACCCCCGACGCACTGCCCAGGTACAGGATGCCCAGTTGCCGGTAGAGCAACACGATCAACACGCCCTCTACTAGGACGATGATCCACAATATGATAAAACTGACCAGCCAGATACCATCCACGAGTGGTGTACTCCCCTTGTTGTACTAAATGGCTAGAATGCGCGCAAAAAGGCGCGCACCGTCTGCACTAACAGGCTGCCCAACACGATGGCGACCACCGTGATCAGCGCCAGAAACACCACCGGCACCGCATTCACCGCCGGGGGCAGCGCCCCGCCCGCGTTCGCGCCAAGCAGCCCGTCGAGCGCCAAGTAGGGCAGCGGGTGCCACGCGACCAGCGCCGCCAGCGCGCCTAGAGAGACGTTGCGCGCCACGCTCCACGGGCTGACGTTCTCGCGCGAGAAGCTGCCGAAACAATGGCAGGGCATCGCTTGCCCGCCGGCCAGATCGGCCAGCACGGTGATCGTGAAGCCCACCAACATCACCAGCGCCAGCAACGCGACTAGGCCCAGGCCCAGGCCCAACACGAGCAACGCGCCCACCGCCGCTTCCACAAACGGCAGCAACCGCCCGCCGATCTGGGCTAAGGGCGCCGGAATCCAGGTGCGCTGCGTCACGGCGGCTTGTGATCCCGCCGGGTCGAGCCATTTGCCGATTGCGCCGAATAGAAAGATGCCCCCCAGCGTCAGCCGGGCGAAGAGGATCAGGTATGGCGATTGGAGCCAGTCGGTCATGGATGTGCCGTATGCTGTGGGCTGTGAGCCGTGGGCCGTGCCTTGAATGTGTGTTGCTTGCCCATTATACCAGGGATCGCGGCGGCGCGTCAATGGCCCCTGCCTGCGTTCACCCGACCTAACCCCCCCACCCCCCCACCTCCCTTCCCTACGAAGGAAGGGGGAGTCTACTCTACACAGCGATGAAGTTATGGCAGAGATCGAATTATCATCAGCCGTCTAACTCCCCCT
>JALYUO010000908.1 GCA_030853735.1 Chloroflexota bacterium | reverse complement strand
GCCACGCTCCGTGCAAGTGGATGCGCGCCTCTTTGAGCGCATTTATCACCGCGCCGGCACCGTCCACTTAGTGGATCTGCGGATGAGCGAGACGGGTGCGCCGACACGCGCCTTCATCAGCGCGGTGAAACGCCATCCCATTACCCACGCCATTGCCCATGTGGACTTCCGCGTGGTCAATCTGCGCCAGGAAACGACCGCCCATGTGCCGATTGTGCTGACCGGCGAATCGCCCGCCGTGGCCGACAATCTAGGCCTGCTCCAGCAAACCCTCGATGCGATCACCGTGAAGGTGCTGCCGACCGAAGTGCCGGAGTCGATCAGCGTGGACCTCAGCAGCCTGACCGAAGTCGGCAGCATGATCCACGTCAAAGACCTAGTGATCCCCGCCGGCGTGACGCTGATGACCGACGGCGAAGAAGTCGTCGCCCGCATCACTGCCCCGACGCTGGCCGAAGTCGAGGAGCCGGTGGAAGCCGCCGAAGGTGAAGCCGCCGAGACCGACGCGACTGCCGAGGGCGACAGCAGCGAGTCGTAACCGACGCGGACGGGGCGACCGCGGTCGTCCATGCAACCTCAGCAGGCCGGGCACCGTATATTATGGTGTCCGGCCTGCCCTTTATGTCTGCCGGGACGATTAGCGACAAAGGAACTCTACCATGAACATGATTACGACCATCTTGAGCCAACTGATCAACCTGCTGGTGCTGTTGATCATCATCCGCGCGCTGCTGTCCTGGTTTATGCAGCTAGGCCGCGACCCGCTGACGCGCCTGCTGCTCGACATCACCGACCCCATCCTGACCCCCATCCGCAACCTGACCAGCCGCATCATTCCCGGTATGCCGATTGACTTCTCCCCCATCGTCGCCATTATGGCCCTACAATTCCTGGCCGGCCTAGTGCTAAAAGCCGGGCGCGGCTAGTAAGCGGTGAGGTGATCCCATGACCACTCAGACCCAGACCGCCACCATCGCGGATCTCTACGCGGTGCGTGGCAAAGCGGAGTTAATCGCAGGAGAGCTAATCCACATGAGTCCTACCGGAGATATGCCGGGCTATGCGGGCGATCAGATTTACCGCAAGTTAGCAGATTACGAAGACGAGACCGATAGCGGCAAAGCCGTGAGTGACAACAAAGGCTTTGTCGTCAATCTACCGCATCGGCAATCGTTTAGTCCCGATGCAGCGTTTTACACTGGTCCTAGTTCGGGTATGAAGTTCTTTAGCGGTGCGCCTGTATTTGCGGTTGAGGTTCGGAGCGAAGGCGACTACGGACCAGCCGCCGAGCAGAAGATGGCAGCCAAGCGCGCGGACTACTTCGCGGCGGGAACACTGGTCGTGTGGGATGTAGACTTGCTCCATGCCGATGTCGTGCGCGTCTACCGTGCCGATAGCCCCACTACGTCCACGATCTACCGCCGGGGGGAGATTGCGGAAGCGGAACCGGCGGTGCCCGGCTGGACGATGCCGGTAGATCGCCTGTTCCGCAAAGGCACCTAGCCGTGCAATCTTCGCGGCTAGGTGTCTTTTTTTACACGTATCTTGGTCTTACCCCGTTATGGCCCGCATCCGGTGGTGGTGTCTGTAATAGCGAGGTAGACGATCTTGCTGATCTGGCCGCGCGTCGCGTTGTTGGTGGGGCGGAAGTTGCCGTCGCTGTAGCCGCTCAAGATGCGATGACACACCGCCGTCTCGATATAGGGGTAGAAAGTGCTGGTCGGCGGCACATCATGAAAGCGGGCCGTGGGCGGGTTGAGCAGCGCCCACCCCTGGATCTGGGCGGCCGTCAGCACCACGATTTTGCTCAACTGGCCGCGCGTGACGTTATTGCCGGGCCGGTAATAGGGGCGGCCACTCGGATCGCAGGGTTCGCTCGCGCCAGTTTGCGGGTTCACCCCACCACAGTTGTAGCCACTGACGATGCCATGCGCGGCGGCGGTCTCAATGTAGGGGAAGAACGGACTGCCCGGTAGATTGTCGGCGAAGGTATAGTCTCCGCCGGTGGGAGTTTGGATCGCCAGCTGGTAGGCCAGCATGATGATCTTGCTCAACTGGCCGCGCGTCGTGTCCGCACCAGGGCGGAACGTGCCATCGGCGTAGCCGCTGATTACGCCGTGACAAGCCAGGTACTGGACCGGTTGATAGAAATAGTCGCTCGGTTGCACGTCGCTGAAGGTGACGGTACAGGGGAGGGCATTGGCTTGGGTCCAGATCCCGAACCGGTACGATAATTGGTCGCCGGCCGTGGTGAAGTCGCCGCCGGCGTAGAGGGTCGTGCTGCTCACCGCCAGCGCATACACGTCTTTGTCTGTGCCCGAACCGAGTGCCGCCCAGGCACTGCCGGTCCAGGCCGCGATGTGGTTGGCGGGGGAGCCGCCGGCCGTAGTGAAGTGCCCGCCGACATAGAGCGTGTCCCCGCTCACCGTCAGTGCTGTCACGTCCGCATCCGTGCCGGCCCCTAGCGCCGCCCAGGCGCTGCCGTTCCAGGCCGCGATGTTGTTGGTTGCCACCCCCCCGGCCCAGTAGAAGTGCCCGCCGGCATACAGCGTGCTGCCGCTCACCGCCAGCGCCAACACCACATTATCCGTGCCGGCCCCCAGCGCCGCCCAGGCGCTGCCGTTCCAGGCCGCGACGTGGTTGGCGGGCGCTCCCCCGGCCGTAGTGAATTCGCCGCCGGCGTAGAGGGTCGTGCCGCTCACCGCCAGCGCCAACACATCATTATCCGTGCCGGCTCCCAGCGCCGCCCAGGTACTGCCGTTCCAGGCCGCGACGTGGTTGGCCGCCACTCCGCCCGCCGTGCTGAAGTGCCCGCCGACATACAGCGTGCTGCCGCTCACCGCCAGCGCATAGACATCATTATCC
>JALYUO010000904.1 GCA_030853735.1 Chloroflexota bacterium | reverse complement strand
TCTCAATGCCCAGCGAAGCCGCGCAGCCGCCTTGCGGGTCCAAATCGATCAGCAATACCCGCGCGCCCAGTTTGCCTAACGCCGCCGCCAGGTTGATGGCCGAAGTCGTTTTGCCGACCCCGCCTTTCTGGTTGCACACGGCGATCACCTCGCAACTGCCGGCCCGCTCCGGTTCGTCCCCCTCGCCCAGCAACCGTGCAACATCCGCACTACGGATGCGGTAGCTCTTGCCGACTTTAGCGGCGGGCAGCTTATTATCTTTGATATAACGAACGACTGTTTGAACCTTTACCTTCAATCGTTCGGCTGCTTCCTCAGTAGTAATGTACTGATCCATGCCCCTGACCTTTCTGCCGCTAATCCTCTTTGTTAATATAATAACATAGGTGTCAAGAGGTTAGTTTAATATCAATCCATAGGTATAAGCTGCGTCCGCTCTTCATACCTATCAATGCCTTTTGATGATCCTATATAGCCATTATACCTGATCCTGAGACCAACGGATAAATCCATAGCCAGACCATTGTTTCAGACAATATGGGTCTTGGTCCGTATTAATCATGGGTATACTCTATAGGCGGCAGCATTTATTGGGCGCTGCGGTGTTTACCTAGCAACGGCTACTCGCAAGCCGTTTAGCAGCGGCTGTTGTCAATTGCAGAATATTCCATGTGGAATATTTCCCTTTGTCCATTCAGCTATGAGGTGAGCAGTTCCTACAGGTCTTGCATGGGAACGGCTCATACAAAGTGATTGTGGAACTACGAACATAGTGGAACCGGATATTGAAAGAGCGTTAGAGTAGACGGGTTGCTGATGGAATAGGATTGGAAATATTCCGGTTCTCAGGCGCTTTTGGTGACCCTCGACGTTGGCGCAAGCCTGCACAACAAAATGAACGGGCGAAACCGCAGCGTGCGGCGACACTCGGTCACCAAAAGCGCCTGAGAACCAATATTCCATGTGGAATATTTCGTCTAACTTGAGGGGTAAAGGTACGCGGCTTGCTCTCCATCGTGATGGGTGTGCCGCTACTGCCTGTACGCCATCAGCGGTCGTTAGCGGCCAAAGAGGAACAGGATTAGCATACCGGCTACTAGGCCGGATCCAAATACACTCCATAGCAAGCCTGCGCTGGCGGGGCGCTCCTGGCTGCGTCCCAGAAAGCCTTCCAGCATCAGGATCACCAGCGCCCCCAATGCTACCACGAGGAAGCCATAGCCCAGGATTGTGATCATTGTCGCCTCTCCCTTCCTTTATATCGTCGCTTGGCTAAGGGCTAGAATGTACGACCCCTCGTACTGTAGCTGCATTACCCTCACTGACGTGCCGACTAATCTTGCCAAATTGATTATACAGAATACACCACTGCCATGACGCGGGATAGTGCCGGTTCGCTGTGATTCGCTCCGGTAACGCTAAGGTGCCCGGCAGATGAACATCCAGGGCGTGCCGCCGATGCGCGTGAAGATGACCGTGCGGGTGTGGGGGCCGCGCAGTTTGAGGCGGGGGCGCAGGGCTTCCGGTTCGAGGGCGATGCCGCGCTTTTTGAGTTCGACGGTGCCGACCTCTAGCTCTTGTAGCCGGCGGTTGAGCGCCTTTAGGTTGAAGGGATGCACTTCGTCTATGGCGAAACTGCGCGCGAAAGGCGTGGCGACCAGATCGGGGCCGGTGAGGTAGGCGATCTGCGGGTCTATTTGGCTCAGGCCCAGGATGTGGGCCAACGGGCGGACCAAGCTGGCTCGGATCACGGCTCCATCCGGCTCGTAGAGGTAGGCGGCGGGCGGAGTGATGGGGCAGGTATCGGGGGCATCGGCATCGGTGAGCGTGGCTCCGGTAGGTAGCAGGCTGGCGCGCCGATGCACGCCGGCTGTTGCTAGGCTGCCAGTCCAGAGGATAGCCTCTTTCACGTCGCCGTTCAGCGAGACAATCTCCACTTCGGCGGCCCAGAGCAGTACGCTGTAGTCAATGCCGGGCGCGACTTTGACCGCCAGATCGTTGCCGGCGTAGCGAGCGTAGAGTTGGGGGAGCGGCGGTTGGTAGGCGGCTGGGTCGAAGCGGCGCTGACCGTCGCTGCGGCGGCCTGGATCGGCGAAGACGGCCCAGCCGCTCAGATCGCGCAGGACGGGGGCCAGGGCATCCATCTGCACGGCTTCGACGGCGGCATCGTAGACGGCACAGTTATGGCGAGCCAGCAGCAGGCGGGCGGGGTCGTGTTCGGCGGCCAGGCAGCGGGCAGCGACAGCAGCCAGGGCTAGGGTGTCACCGCCGATGCCGCAGGTGAGATCGATTACGGCGCGTCCGGCAAAGCGGATAGCTTTGTGGCGGGCGACGGGTTCGCCGCTGGCCTGTTGCAACGCCTCGCTGGTGAAAAGCATAGCGGCCGCGCGCGTGAATTTGCCGGCTGCTTGGCGACGCAGTTCCCCTTGCTGCCAGACTGCGCCGGCTTGGTCGAGGGTGAGCTCGCGGCGCAAGTGGGCGAGGTTTGCCATCTGATGAGCCGGGCCGGCTGGGAGGGCGGCGGCAACCGTCAACGCGTGGCGGCCGGCGGGGCTGAGGAGGAAGCGGGCGATGGTGGTGTTCACAGGGTATTATAGCCGATCTGTGGCGAGAGTTTTCACCGCAAAGACGCGAAGAACGCGAAGATACGAACGCTGCTGCTTTTATGGCTTCTCTGGGTTTCCGTTGATCACATGATCCGGCAAAAGACTCATTGACAGATACACTTGTGGTGCGTATAATGAGTGCAGAATTGCATATTGTAACGTCGAGCAGGAGGAGTAGGGCGGCTCGGCACCTATCAGAGAGGGGGGGCCACCGGCTGCAAGCCCTCCAGGTGCTTCTGGCCTGAACGTCGCCTGGGAGTTGATCTGCCGAAGCGCCAGTGCGTGGGTAGGTGGGTCCGGGGCCGCCCGTTAGCGCGGATGTGAGCGTTGGCGTGGGCGGGGTCTGCGGCGGCGGAAGTAAGGTGGTATCACGAAGGGTTTGGTTCCCTCTCGTCCTTATATGGCGAGGGGTTTTTTGTTGCCTTTCTGCTTTGATCCGCGAAGGGCCGCGAAGCGACGCGAAGAATTACGACGGATTTGATCCACGAAGAACACGAAGGAACACGAAGAACGACGATTTGTGATCCGCGAAAGGCCGCGAGGGGCCGCGAAGCATTGTGAATGTTGTGAGAGTGGGTGGTATCGGGTTTTCATAGGGGATGCTGTGATGGCTAGATGTTACGTTGAATGTGGCTATGGG
>JALYUO010000880.1 GCA_030853735.1 Chloroflexota bacterium | reverse complement strand
CCCCAACCCCCTTCCTGCGTAGGGAAGGGGGTTGGGGGGTTAGGTCGCCGGCGCACCCCCTTTGCAAGAGCCGTGGGCTGTGCTATAATGCCGTCCATAGCCCTTGCGTCGCGTGCGGCAATGGGATATACTTAGGCCAGATTTCACACTGACCCGCAATCCAATCCAGCGTAAGCAGGAGGCCAGCACTCATGTCGGGTGATCCGAACGATTTTCGCCCCACAACTCCCATGACGGGGCGCTCCGCGATTAGCGCGGAGACCGCGCCGATGTCACGCGGCGGGACTGTAATGGCCCCCCTCGGTTCGCGGATGCAAGACGCGGAGACCGAGCGCTTTTACCCCAACAATATGGGCCGCTATGTTTTTATCGCCCTCGAAGAACTCTTGGGCCGCAACGGGCTGAATGCGGTGCTGAACCTAGCTGGGCTAACCCACTTCATCAATAACTATCCGCCCAACAACATGGAGAAAAAGTTCCCCTTCGCCAGCTACGCCGCCGTCAACCAGGCCATCGAAGACTTTTATGGTGTGCGCGGCTCCAAAGGGTTGATGCTGCGCTGCGGTAAAGTCTCTATGACCCACGCCCTGGCGATGTATACTGCATTCGCCGGCATCGGCAACCTGGGGATGCGGCTCATGCCGCAGTCCATGAAGGTCAAAATCACCCTCACCGTGATCGCGCAGACTTTCCGCACCATTAGCGATCAGATCAGTAAAGTGACCGAAGAGGCCGATGCCTACATTTACGAGAATGAGACCTGTTCGATGTGTTGGCGGCGAACGTCGTCTCAGCCCTGTTGCCATGTGGCAACGGGCGTGTTGATCGAAGCGTTGCACTGGGCCACCGGCAAGAATTACCGCGTGACCGAAGTCGCCTGCATGGCGATGGGAGCCCCCACCTGCCGCTTCGTGATTGACAAGCAGGCGATTGAATAGGTAGTCGGCGCCGCGATCAGGCAGTCATGGGTTGGCAACGTGACACCTGCTAGCGGGCACCTGCTACCTGAAAGCTACCCATGAAAAAGGTCATCCTACGCGACCACCGCCGCATCAGCCCGTTTATGGAAGTGGCGCGGGATTTGCGTATTCTGAATAAACCCCTTTGGCTCTACCAGCGGGATGTGTTGGCGCGCCATTGCAGCGGCGAAATGGTGGCCGATTCACTGGACCAGATCCCGCACGGCGACGAGCCGCTACTGGTCTATCGCGACAGCATCTTTTTCAACCCGCCCCTGATGGACGATTTTGTGCGCCGCGCGGTGGCCTCCGGTAAGGCCGCCCAGGTTGCCTTTTCGCCCGATGACGCGGCCATCGTTCACCACATGACCCATTTGCAAGACGGCCTGAAACTGCAAGACGGGTTGTGGCGCGGCGAACTCTGGTATTTTCCGCATGGCTGGAAACCCGAAGCCGATCCCATCGTCATTGACACCGAACCGCTGGAGCTAGGCTACTATCAAGTGCCGCATTATATCGTCGAAAACGGCAACTTCGTCTATCATGTGCCGATCAAAGCCTTTATTCCCATCGAAAGCTGGGTGGCGGTCATGCTCACCAACTCGCTGTTCGGCGTGTTGGGTTGGGCGCGGCGGCTGCTCAAAGAAAAAGACTCGCTGGGCATCAAACTCCATATCCTCAGTCGCGTGCTGCTGGAACGTAAGCACCCCCTGGCTTCCTCGGCCCTGGTCCGTATCGGGCGCAACTGCAAAATTGACCCCAACGTGATCATCCACGGCCCCACCGTGATCGGCAATAATGTCGTGATCGGCGCGGGCAGCATGATCGTGTCGAGCGTCATCGGCGATAATGTCAACATCATGCACGGCGCGCAAATTGTTCTCAGCATGGTCAGCAACGGCTGCTATATTCCCTTCCGTGCTGCGCTCTACGGCACCTCGTTCATGGAAAACACGATGGTCGCGCAGAACACGGTGTTGCAAGGCTGCGTGGTCGGGCGCAACACCTTTATCGGCGGCGGCAACACCTTCACCGACTACAACCTGCTCGGCAACCCGATTACCACCATGCACCGGGGTAAGCTGGAGCCGGTGGGGTTGGCCGCCTGCGGCTGCGCGGTGGGCCACGATTGCCGCATCGGAGCGGGCTTTGTCTTTTATCCAGGGCGCACCGTGGAATCGGGCACCATTCTGATCTATCGCGGTGATGCCGCCGTGGTGGATCATAACGTGACCGCCGAAATGGTGGGCCGCGACCCGCGCGTGGTCCGGCTATACACCACCGATAGCCTGGTCATCAATGACGACATTGCGCCCAGCACGCTGGAGACGGCGGCCCCGGTGGCCGTACAACTCCAGGAGGCGGCACGGGTCCGCTAGCGAAAGACAGGACGATCTATGGCTGGAACCAAACGCGGCAAAATCCTGATCATTGACGATACGGTTGACATTGCCCAGATGCTCAACTTCTATTTTCAGGCGCAGGGTTTTGAGACCAAAATGGCGAATCGTGGCGGCGACGGAGTCGCGGCGGCGCGGTCCTGGGCACCCAACCTCGTGCTGCTCGACATCAATATGCCCGATATGGACGGCTACGATGTGGCCCGCACCTTGCGCCAGCACCTCCGCACCAGCCACATTCCGATCATGTTCCTGACCGAACGCGGCGAAAAAAGCTCCAAACTGGCCGGTCTCGAACTCGGCGTGGACGACTATGTGACCAAGCCGTTCGACATGGACGAACTGCACTTGCGCTGCCTCAACGCGCTGCGCCGGGCCACGCAAGAGAGCCTGACCAACCCGGTGTCGGGCCTGCCCGGTTCGCAACTGATCGAGGAGCAGCTAAAGACGCTGCTCCGCAAGACCAGTTGGGCGCTGGCAACCTGCACGGTCAACAACTTCGGCCCTTTCAACGATGTCTACGGCTTTGTGGCCGGCGACGATGCGCTGAAAACCATCGCCATGCTCTTGAGCGATGTGGTCAACGAAAAAGGCGGCGACGACGATTTTCTGGGTCATGTCGGCGGCTCCGATTTTATGATCACCACCACGCCGGACCGCGTGAAGGCGTTGAGCGAGGCGGCCCTGGTGCGCTTCGACCGCGACGTGCCCCTGCTCTACTCCTATCAGGATCGCCGGGCCGGGTTTATGACGGTGCAAGAGACAACCGGCAAACAGCGCCAGGTGCCGCTGATGAGCCTGTCCGTTGGCGTGATCAGCCAGGCGCAAGGCCCATTTACCGACATCCGCGAATTGACCGAAGTGGCCTCGGAAGCCAAACAAAAGGCCCGCCAAGCCGGGGCCAGCTCGGTCTATATCGAGCGGTAGCGCCACCGCCGTCGAGATCGGGCAAGTGTGAACGTGTGCTGCACCTGCCGCTGGTCTCCCACGCTCACTAGAGGAAATAGCTCATGCCAAAGCAGACCGCCGGACGCGGCACAAAGATGGTGGATAGCGCGGCTGCTGTCCGGCCCGCGCCGCGCCCGCTGACCGCCGACCCCCTGGCCTGGCTGGTAGATTTGAGCCGGGCCGTGGCGACGCGCCAGGAGCCGGAGGGCATTGCGACGGCGGCGGTGGCGGTGATCGGCGCGGCGCTAGACGCGCAAGTGAGCGTGTGGGC
>JALYUO010000872.1 GCA_030853735.1 Chloroflexota bacterium | reverse complement strand
GGTTGTAGGGTGTGGCAGTGCTGATCCTAAGGCCACTGCCTGCGATCCACCGGCATCACCAAAAGCGCCGGAGAACCCCAATTGGCAGCAATTTCTTGGCATCAGCAGCCCGGTGTCAGGTCGCCATGCGGCACGCCTAACGGGCGGCTAGGGGCCGGGTTTGCGGAAGACCAGCGCATAGCTATGGTCATAGCCGTACCCATAGTGATCCCAACCGATCACGACCTCGCCTTGAAACGGCAGCACCGCGCCTACCGCCCGCGCCACATCCCAGGCCAGGGGGGTCACACCGTGCGTGCCGCGCAAGTTCGCCACCTCGATCACCGCATGGCCGCTCGGTTGCAGGCGTGCCGCGATTTGGCCGTAAATCGCCTGGATGTCCGCGAGATAGGCGGCATAGCCCTGGCCGGCCGTGCTGTAGGCCGTGAACGGATTTTCCCGATCCCCCTGGTTCATGTAGGGGGGCGAAGTCATGCAGAAATCAAAGGTGGGCAGATCATAGGTTGCCAACTGCCGCGCATCACCATGCAGCAGCCGCTGCGGGTGCTGTAACTGTGCCCGGCTGTAGGCCACCCGCGCCGCATCCCATTCTAGCCCCCAGCCTGCCCGTCCCAGATCCTCGGCCACGCGCAAGGTCGTGCCGAAGCCCGCGAACGGGTCGAACACCACCGCTCCCGGCGCGGTGAACTCGTGCAAAAAGTGCGTCACCAGGCTGTCAGGATAGCGCACATCATCGTCGCGCAAGGCCGCCGGCAAGTCCGTGGCGTGGGTGTTTTGCAATTGGAGGAAGGTTTTCATGCGCCTCCCGAAAGCAGCGCATCCTGCCATGTTCGCCACACGACAGGATGCGTTGCTCTTTTCCGGCTATTGTGTGACAGATGAAACTGCTTACCGTCCGAACTCCGAACTCCGAACTCCGAACTCCGCCTAGCGGTCGTGTTCCGTGCTTGCCAGCACCGCTTGCGCGGCGGCGAGGCGGGCGACCGGCACGCGGAAGGGGCTGCATGAGACATAGTTCAGCCCCACCTGATGGCAGAAGGCGATGGAGTCGGGATCGCCACCGTGTTCACCGCAGATGCCCACGGTGAGGTCGGGGCGCACGGCACGGCCCTCGCGCGTAGCGAGTTCGACCAAGCGGCCCACGCCCTCGCGGTCCAGCGTCTGGAAGGGGTTGAGCGGCAACACGCCCATATCCACATATTGCAGCAGGAACTTGCCCTCGGCATCGTCGCGGCTGTAGCCGAAAGTCGTCTGCGTCAGGTCGTTGGTGCCGAAGGAGAAGAACTCGGCCCGCTCGGCCAACGCGCCCGCGATCAGGGCCGCACGCGGCACCTCGATCATCGTGCCGTACTTATAGGCCACCGGCCCGCCGTGCGCCGCTTCGACCGTGGCGGCGGCGCGCTTGACCAACTCATCCATGATCTCCAGCTCTTTGGTCGTGCCGGTGAGCGGGATCATGATTTCAGCATGGACATGGCTGCCCGCCTTCTCCAACTCGGCCACGGCGTTGAGTAGCGCGCGCACCTGCATCTCGTAGATGGCGGGGTAGAGGATGCCCAGGCGGTCGCCGCGCAGGCCCAGCATCGGGTTCTGCTCACGCATCCCCTCAACGACGTGCAGCAGGTCGCTTTTCTCCCGGTATTCCGGCGTGTCGGTTTTGCCCGCGCCGCGCATCTCGCTCACGGCGGCCAGCAGTTCGTCGTGCGACGGCAGGAACTCGTGCAACGGCGGGTCGAGCAGGCGCACGACGACCGGGCGCTCGCCCATCGCCGCCAGGATGCCGTGGAAGTCCGAGGTCTGGAAGGCTTCCAGTTCGGCCAGCGCGCCGTGGTAGACTTCCTCCTGGCCCTTTTTGCCGGCAGCTAGGATCATGCGCTGCACGATGGGCAGGCGCACTTCCTCGAAAAACATATGCTCGGTGCGGCAGAGGCCGATGCCCTCGGCCCCGAACTCGATGGCGCGCTCGGCATCGCGGGGGTAGTCGGCGTTGGCCCACACGCCCAGCTTGCGGACCCCATCGGCCCAGGTCAGCAGTTGGATCAGGTCGGTCTCATCTTTATACGAGGCTTCGCTGGTCGGGATCAGTCCGGCGTACACTTCGCCGCTGGTGCCGTCAATCGAGATGTCGTCGCCTTCGTTGATCACGCGCCCGTCGCTGGTGGTGAAGCGGCGCGCCTCCACGTCTACGGAGATTGACTCGGTGCCGGCCACGCAGGGCTTGCCCATGCCGCGGGCCACCACGGCGGCGTGGCTGGTCGCGCCGCCACGGGCCGTCAGGATGCCCCGTGCCGCGATCATCCCATGCACATCGTCGGGGTTGGTCTCCTGGCGCACCAGGATCACGGCTTCGCCGCGCCCGCCCATTTCGGCTACGCGGTCGGCATCAAACACGGCCTTGCCACTGGCTGCGCCGGGCGAGGCGTTTAGCCCTTTCGCCAGCACGCGGTTCTCTTTTTGCGCGGCGGTAATTGCTTCGGGCGCAAAGCGCGGCAGCAGCAGTTGCACCACCTGGGCCGGCTCAACGCGCCCAATCGCTTCCTCTTTCGTGATCAGCCCGGCGTTCGCCATGTCCACGGCCATTTTAACGGCGGCGGCGGCGGTGCGCTTGGCCGAGCGGGTTTGCAGCATATACAGCTTGCCGCGCTCGACGGTGAACTCCAGGTCTTGCGCGTCCCGATAATGGCTCTCCAGCTTTTTGCCGATCTGCTCAAACTGGGTGTACACATCAGGCAGCACATCGCGCAGTTGCGAGATTTTCTGCGGCGTGCGGATGCCGGCTACCACGTCCTCGCCCTGCGCGTTCATCAGGAACTCGCCATAGAGTACGTCTTCGCCGGTGGCCGGGTTGCGGGTAAAGGCTACGCCGGTGCCGCTGTCGTCGCCCATATTGCCAAAGACCATCGTCACGATGTTGACGGCGGTGCCCAGGTCGTGCGGAATCTTATTGAGATCGCGGTAGGTGAAGGCGCGCTTGTTATTCCACGAGGCGAACACGGCTTCGACGGCCAGACGCATCTGCTCCAACGGGTCGTCGGGGAAGTCGTGGCCGGTGCTTTCGCGCACCAGCGCCTTGAACTCGCCCGCGAGGTCGCGCAAGTTGGCGGTGGTCAGATCGGTGTCGTATTGCGCGCCGACGCGGGTTTTCAGCGCGTCCAGCTTATGCTCAAACTTATCCGCCGGAATGTCCAGCACGATCTTGGAGAACATTTGGATGAAGCGCCGATACGAGTCATAAGCGAAGCGTTCGTTGCCGGTTGCCGCGATCACGCCCTTCAGCGTCTGTTCGTTGAGGCCGAGGTTGAGCACGGTGTCCATCATGCCCGGCATCGAGAACTTGGCCCCGGAGCGCACCGACACAAGCAAGGGGTTCGTGGGGTCGCCCAGCTTTTTGCCGGCCTGCGCTTCCACTTCATGCAGGGCGGCCAGCGCCTGGTCCCACATCCCCGGCGGGAATTGTTTGTTGTGGTCATAATAGGCGCGGCAGGCTTCGGTGGTGATGGTGAAGCCCGGCGGCACCGGCAGCCCGGCGTTAGTCATCTCCGACAGGCCGGCCCCCTTGCCGCCCAGCAGCTCTTTCATCGTGCCGTTGCCTTCGGGGAAGAGATATACCCATTTGTGCCCCGTGGTGGCGGGGGCGGTCGTACTTGGCGGATTCGCGGTGGTCGTCATGCGACTCTCCTTCGGGATAGACTAGGTGATCTATTCGACAGACGTAGCGATTCTAGCACAGGCGGGGCGGATCGGCAAGGCCATCGTCACTAGAGACACTTCACAATAAAGATCGGGTGTGGTAAACTAGGACCATGATTGCACGTTATGAGTCCGTATGCCGCCACCCGGTCGTTTTCCGGGCGCTGACTGGCCTTGCTATCGCTGAGTTTGACACCCTGATCGCGGCGGTGCTGCCCCAGTACGCGGCCGCCGAACAGGTCCGCCACACCCGCCCGGCACGCCAGCGCGCGATTGGCGCCGGACCGCCTTTTCGCCTCGACAGTCGTGACCAAGTCCTGCTGACCGTGGTCTGGTTACGCAAGTATCTGACCCATGAACTGCTCGGCTGGCTGTTTGGGGTCAGTGACTCGACGGTGACGCGCTGCCTCGCGCGCCTGCTGCCGGTGTTAGCCGCGGCGGGGGCCGCTACCATGCGGATGCCGCAGCCCGCCCAGCGCCCCCGGCTCCAGCGCGCCGATCTGCTAGCCGAAGTGCCGGAGTTGCTGGTCATCGTGGATAGTTTTGAGCAGCGCGTGCAACGGCCGCACCAGCGGGCAGAAGCGGACACTTGGTACAGTGGCAAAAAGAAGCAACACACCATGAAGAGCCAACTCACGGTGGATGAGGACACGGGTGAGATCGTGGATGTGGGGCCGAGCGTGCGCGGCCCGACCGCCGACATGACCTTATTAAAGGACTCGCACGTCCTCGACCGGTTACCTACCGGAGTGGGGATTGGCGGCGATTTAGCGTACATCGGCATCAAGGATTTGCATCCCAGTGGGTTGGGAGCCACGCCGCGCAAGAAACCACGCGGCAAGGAGCGCCCCGCCGCAGATAAGGCATATAACACCGCGTTTGCGCGGCGGCGGATCGTGGTGGAACACACGATTGGGCGGGCGCGCCGGTGGGAGTGCCTGACACAGACGGATCGGGAGCATCGGGAGCACCAGCGGGAGCGGGTGCAGGCGGTGAGTGGGTTCGTGAATCGCCAACTGCGCGGCATCGGCCGGGTAGCGGCGGCAGCGTAAGCCGCTGGGCCGGACAAGGCCAGACAACCAAAGAGCGAGAACTCCATACTTCGCTACCCCCTGCCCTATTGTGAAATGTCTCTACTATCCCAGAAATTTAGGTTTCTTGGGCAAAACCTCTTGACAACACCTTAAAGCGGTGCTATAATCATGTCAACTTCATCTTCTAAAACTTCATTAGACACTTGGACTGGTATCTTCGCTTTGTCCATCAGGAGAAAACCCATGAAAGCACGCTTATGGCGCATTCTGATCAGCCTGATTACTCTGACGCTGCTGGTCTCTCCCACAG
>JALYUO010000867.1 GCA_030853735.1 Chloroflexota bacterium | reverse complement strand
TGATCAATGAGTTCCCGGATTTCGTCTACCAGCCGAAAACGCGACTCTACACCAGCCAGTACACGGACGCGGTAGGTAATCGTTGGCGGGTTGACGTGAAGGGGACCAAGGAGTTGCTGGCCCCCTTCCTCGCCCAAAAGCCGATTCTGCTACAGACGGAGCGCATCACGCCGGAGCAGATTACGGATCTCTTACACCAGCTAAACGTCCGCACGACCCCGGTGACAGCTGAGGAAACAGTGCGGCCGGCCGAGAACCTGCCTAACCTGCCCGCTGACGTAACCCCGAACAATCTGCGGCCGTCGTTCCAGATCACCTTCAGCCTCGAACGGGTCAACGCAGACACCGCCTACCATACAAAGTTACAGGTTGACCCGCCGTTAACGAAAGATCACTCCGCGACCTATACCTTCCACCAAATACCCGGCTTGGCGCAGGTGACGGCGGGCTATACGGAGCAGGAGGGGCAGGTATGGGTGAGCGCGTATAAAGGAGGGGATTGCAAAGACCGCAGTAACAGTATTGCTTTGACGGCTGGCGCGAACCAGCAAAAGCGCCTTACCCCCACCAACACGAGCTGGTGTGTGAAAGTCACCTTCAAGCGTGGCAATAGCCACGGCCAAGCCAAATACACCCTGCTGGGTAACTTCTGGGGTCTGCCGGCAGACTCCTGAACCGAACAAGGCGGCGAAGTTACCGACACGATAAGCAGCGATCCTACCAGCCGCCTGCACACGGTAGCATAACAGCTTTTATGCGCCCGCTTTGCCTCCAGCGGTTGCCGGCGGGGCGGCGACATCGGGCGTGCCGGGGAGGATCAGGTGCGGTGGGGGTGCCTCGGCGGCGGCGGAGCCGGGTAGGATGATCTGCGCGGCGGATTCCTGTTCGGCGGCCTTTTCCTCTTCCGCCGCCGTCAGTTCCGCCTGCCGTTTTTCATCGGCGGTGTGGGCCTCGGCAGCGGCGCGCAGGTCGCCCAGGATCACCTGGATGGCCCCGGCGGTGGGCACCGCCAACAATGCGCCGGGCAGCCCGGCCAACGCCGAGCCGATCAGCAGGCTGGCGATCACGGTGAGGGCGCTGATCCCGACGCTGTTCCGCATGATGCGCGGCACCAACACATTACCCTCGACCGTCTGTAACACCACAGCAAACACCGCCACCAAGATGGCGCGGGTTACACCGCCCATATCGCCCAAGTTCAGCAGCGCAGGCAGCCCGTCATTGCCCGGCTGGGTCAGGGCCACCAGGATAGCCGGGATGGTGCCGATATAGGGGCCGACCAGGGGAATCGCTTCAGCAATGGCAATAAACAAGGCCAGCGCCGGCCAGTAGCGCACGCCAATGGCGAAGTAGCCCACTGCGCTGATCAGGCCGACGATACCCATCAGCGTCAACTGGCCGCGCACCCAGCCGCCGACTTTGACCTCGATCTCGTCCCAGACGCGGCGGATGCGATTGCCGCGGTCGGTGGGCAATAACGAGACCAGCGACCGCTTGATCAACGTGCGTTCGGTCATCCAATAGAAAGCGATGACAAACAGCAGGATGACCGACAACGCGCCCTCGGCCAGCCCCACCGCCGCCGCGCCGGCATCCGCCACTTGCGCTTGCGTTACCGGCGTGGTAGTGGCGGCTCCTGTACCGGCATTGGGGAAGAAGGAATTGAGCGCCGTGGTTGCGTTCAGCGCCTGATCGCGCAGGACGGGGGTTTGGATTGACTTGGCCCAGGCTTCTAGGCCATGCACACTGTTCGGCAGGTTATTGATGACATCGCCGATTTGGTTGACAAAGACCGGGATGATCAAGTAGCCGATCAGCACCAGCACGGCAAAGATGCCGCTGTAGACGATCAGCACGCCCTGGCTGCGACTGAACGGCCCGCGCCGCAGCTTGGTCACCACCGGCTCAATGGCGGTCGCCAGCATGATGCCGATCAGCAGCAGCAGCAGGACCGGCAAGATGCGATAAGTAAGATAGGCGAACAGCCCAACCGCCAGCACCACCAAGCAGATACGGATAGCCGTGCCGGTGCTGATCGAGATTTGCGGACCGCTGGGTTTGCTGCTGGGCAGCAGAGTCGAGACGGCGAAAGGCTTGGCGCTGTCCCGTTGCTCGCTACCATAGAGATGTATTTCAGCTGAATCAAGAGTTTTCATCGCCTCGCCCTGCTTTCCAAACGGTTGCCTGCGCCCCGTTGCACAGTTCCCGAACGGTTGCCGTGTCTGAACAAGTAGCTAATCCCGCCGCTTGCGGACGCTACGACGGTGCCGTAGGATCACGCAAGAATTATGCCCATTATTCGATAGTGTTGCGCCCAGCGGCTTTGGCGCGATAGAGCGACCTGTCAGCCTGGGCGATCAACGTTTCGGCCACGCGCGCATCCGCCGGACAACTCGCTAGGCCCAGCGAGATGGTGGGGATGAGGGTCGCCGTCGCGGTGAGCGCCTCGGCGGCGGGGATCACGCGCAGCCCCGCCCCCATGATGACCGGCTGCTGCACACACAGCCGCAATCGCTCGGCCAGGGTCGCGGCCTCGTGCTTCTCCGTCCCCGGCAAGATCAGCACAAACTCGTCACCGGCATAGCGGCAGAGGATATCCGTGCTGCGGGCGACGAGGTGCATGGCCGCAGCCACATGACTCAGCACACGGTCGCCCATTTGGTGGCCGTAAGTGTCGTTGATACGCTTTAGATGGTCTAAATCGAACAGCAGCACAGTGAACGGCGTGCCATAGCGCCGGTAACGGCGCGCTTCCTCGTGGATACGCTCCCAACAATAGCTATGATTAAACAGCTCGGTCAACGAATCGCGCACCGCCCGCCGTTGCAATTCGCGCAGGGTCGCATCTTGGTATGACTGCACCGTGGCGATCAGCAGGTTATCCAGTAGCCCGTCAATATAGATCGCCAGTTCGACGGCGGCGCGGTCGTTGCGGCGCAGTTTGTGGCCCAGCGTCTGCCAGAAACGGCGGCGCAGATGGAGATATTCTTGCACCACCTCATTGATCTCATAGCCCTGCTGCTGGCGTAAGCGCCCACTGTGTTCGGCCACCTCCAACGCCCGCCGCAGCGACTCGGCTTCCAGCGTCAGGTCCGCAACCGGACGACGAGATCCCCGTGGCAGTTGCGCGCGGTAGAAGCGGCGCTGGCGGGGGCTGGGCTGCCGACCCGAGGTAGTGCGCTCCGGGGCCGGCACTTGCGGCGGCAATGTTAGCGGTGGTGGTTGCTCCGCAACAGGGGCGGCAGGTGCTTCATCCGTGGGCGTGCGCCCACTAAATAGCTCGGCTGCGCCGGCGGCCTGGGCCGTTTCCGCATCGGGAGCAATGCCTTGCTCAATCGTAGCGGCCACGTTGCTGATCATGGCCTTCATGCCGTCTACGATTTGCGCCGAGAACATCTCATTATGCACTTCGGTGTGGTCGGTCTGCCGTAGATCGGCGACCCAGCCCCGCACAATCTCTTCCAGGTGATCCTGGAGAATAGCTGCAACGCGACGTAACAACGCTCTACCCTATTTCTCGCCCCCGGTATCATTGGCCTGCCAACATCAGGCGGTCCGTGCCGGATGTGCGACTCCCTTAATTCCAGTGTTGTTTAGTTTCCAGAAGCAAGCGGTGTGCCGCCGTCCGGCACCAGTTGGCGTAACCGGTCGGCGGGGGTATGATATGATGGAGCAAGCATTCGATAAGGGGGAGGATTGCGACGGTGGAAGATGCGGGCACGCCGGCAGCACGGATCGGCGGGCGACTCGACGGGGGCGTGATCTGGCTGCTGCTGTCGGCGGCCGGCTTCGGCGCGCTGGCGATTTTCGGCAAGCTGGCCTACGCCAGTGGCTTGGGGCTGCCGACGCTGTTGGCGGGGCGCTTCAGCCTGGCCGCCGTGGTCATGTGGGGACTACTGGCGCTGCGCCGAGTGTCGCCGCGTGTCACCCGGCGTACCCTGCTGGGCTTGTTATTGATGGGATCAGTAGGCTATGTCGGCCAATCGTTCGCCTTTTTTACCGCCCTGCAAACCGTGCCGGCGGCGACCACCGGCCTGCTGCTCTATCTCTATCCGGCGCTGGTGGCGGTGTTGGCCTGGGCGGTGCTGCAGCAACCGCTCACCCGCCGCGGCGTACTGGCGCTGGGGCTGGCCCTGCTCGGCTGCGCGCTGGTGCTGGGCGGACCGGATGCGTTGCCGGCCACGGTCGATCCCGTGGGCATCGCCTGGGGCTTGGCCGCCGCCGCCATCTATGCGCTCTACATCATCGCCGGCGCACGCATCACCGCCGGGGTGCCGCCGTTAGTAGCCGCCACCTATATCATCAGTGCGGCGGCGGTTGTCTATGTGGGGGCCGGAGTCGCGGGGGGTACGTTGCGCGGCACCATCAGCGCCGGCGGTTGGTTCGCCCTGGTGGGTATCGCCCTGGTCAGCACGGTGCTGGCGATTGGCGCGTTCGTGGCCGGGCTGGCGCGCCTCGGTCCGGCACGGGCCAGCATCCTCAGCACCGGCGAACCGGTCATGACGCTGATCCTGGCCGCTGCGGTGCTCGGCGAAACGATCCACCCGGCCCAACTCGTCGGCGGCGCGCTGATTCTGGGCGCGGGCCTGCTGGTCGGTCGGCAGTCGGCGGGCGCTGGTCGGAGGTCGGCGGTCGGCAGTGAGTAGGGCCGGCCGGTCAGGCTTCCAAGCCCGTCACCAACAGCGTGCGCGGATGCTCCACGGTAAAGGCGAGCAGGATCTCGCGTTGTGCGCCCGCCGGCAGCACGAGGGTCCAACTGAACAGCTGGAGTGCCGTCTGCTCGGTGGGTTTGGGCATGGCCTCCTGAAGCTTCACTTTAATATCTTCGTGGCGCGGCACCGGTAGTTGATCGGTGACGGTGATGCGGGCGGGGGTGGGCAAGTGATTGGTCAAGCGAATACGGTAGGCCCAACCCACGCGCTTGAGATTGCCGATAAAGGCGCTTTTGCCGGCGGTCCGTTCGGTTAGATCGCGCTCCACCTTCACACGGTCGTCAATGCCCAACTGGACCTCAAACGTCTCGCTTGGCGCAACGGTGCTGAGGCGCGTGGTGCCGACAAAATCGGCCTCGTGAAAAATGCCGGCCGCCCCCGGCAGCAGGGTGAAGGCTGAGGCGTTGGTCACTTTGGCGCGCAGGTAGGCTTCGGCGGCCAGTTTGGGCACCGTCACATAGTCCAGATCGGCAGCCAAGTCGAGCGTGGTGACGGTGACTTTATGCGGCGCGCCGTCGCTGGGCACTGCCACCGGGCGCGCCACCCGATAGGTGACGGCCGCGCCGCTCTGCGCGATGGTGGCTTCAGCAATTTCGACCGGCGGCGGTGGAGGCGTGGCGGGCAGTTCTGTCGTCGGCCGCGCTTGATCACGCGGCGCGTCGTTAAAGCCGGCACCCCCTGACGCGGCGGCCTGCATCGGCGCGGGCACACGAAAGGCACGCGCCTGCAGCGGGGGCCGGTAGGTGTCAATATACCAGGGATCCAACTCCGGCAGCGTGGCGCTGACCGCCGGGCGGGCGGTGGAGAGGGTCAGCGGCACGGCAGGCCAGTCTTCGCCGGTCTGCTGGCACACCTGGGCCAAATAGGTCAGTTCCACCCGCTCACCCACCAGCCGTAGGTCATAGAGCGGTTGCCAGCCGGCTCCCTGCACCGCATACTGGACTTCCAGCGCGAGGTCGCCGGCGCTATCGGCCTCCACGGTCACTTGGATGGCCCGCCGCACCAGCGATTCCTGCGGCGCGACTTGGTGCAGCCGGGCCGTGCGGGCGGCCAGTTCGCGGGCGAGGGCGCGGCGTTGGGCCACCAACTCGCGCAGCCGCGCTTGGGTGGCCGCCAGTTCGCGGTCGTTATAGCCGACGAGCGCGGCCACGCCATCCAGCGTGATGCTGCCGCGTGCCAACCCTTTGCCCAGCGCCGGGCCGCCCGCCGCGCGCAAATGATCCAGGAAGTCCCGCCGCGCCGTCTGCCCCACCTCGGCATCGGCCAATGCGCGGTCGGCCTCTTGCAACTGCTCAATGCCGTCGCGTAAGGCCGCCAGATCAGCCTCCGGCGCGCTAGGCAGCAGCGTGCTCGCCACCTCGACTCCCAACAGCCGCAGCCCCGCGCCCCGGCCGCCGGCGCGCACCGAGTCGGGATCAAGCGCCGCCGGCAAGCCGGCAAGCAGGATCGTGTGGGTTCCCGGTTCCAGGTGAACTGTGCCCTCGCGAGTCACGCGCGCGCGGTCGGTATAGACCGTCACGGCCACAATCGGCGCATCCAACGGGGTCATGCAGTGCTTCCTTTCCGGTCCAGCCACGACTCTAGGTGGCGACAGATGCCCAGTGTGACCTCAGTATAGCACAGCCTTCGGGCATCTGCCATGCCCCGCAGGGCAAGGGCACGGGCGACTGGAACG
>JALYUO010000860.1 GCA_030853735.1 Chloroflexota bacterium | reverse complement strand
GCCCAAGAAGCACCGCGAGCGTCGTGGCGCAGCACCCCAACACGAAGCGAACATAACCAGGCGCGGCAAGCAGCGCCCCTACAGCCACTCACCCAGCCATAGTGGCGTGACATGACACAAAACTCGTCTGTTCAGAGTATTTACTTTTTTCTGAAACTTTGTTATAATGGAGAAAACCGACCGACGAGTCGGTTTCTGGAGGAGCAGGGATGATTCGGGAACAGGAACGTAGCCAGACACGACGGCAGCGCATTTTGGATGCCGCCGTGCAGGTGTTTACCAGCAAAGGCTATCGGGATGCGGGCATGGAAGACATTGCCGCCGCCGCCGCGACCTCGAAAGGCGGGGTCTACTTCCATTTCGCCGGCAAGCAGGCGTTGTTCCTGAACCTGTTGGATCGCATGGCCGTGCTGCTGGTCGAGCGGACCGAGCGGGCCATTGCTGATGAGCCGGACCCGTTAGCGCGCGCCGATGCCGCCTTGCGCGTGGTGTTGCACACCTTCGCCGCCCACCGTGGGCTGACCCGCCTGTTCCTGTGCGAGGCGCTAGGCGCGGGGCCGGAGTTTAATGCGAAGATGGCCGGCATTCACGCACAATTCGTCGGCGTGATCCGCCGCCACCTGGACGACGCGGTAACGGCCGGCGCGATCCCGCCCCTGGATACCGATTTGGCGGCAGTGGTCTGGTTCGGCGCGCTGAATGGCCTCGTTACGCGCTGGGCATTGGCCGAAGCGCCCGGCGACCTGGAAGATCAATACCCGGCCTTGCGCCGCCTATTATTACGCAGCATCGGGGTGGCCGATGCCATGATGGGGTGAGATTGCGATGATGACACTAACGATGCCGACCCGCACCACGCGCCTACACGACCACCTCGCTGCCGGCGTGCAAGCCGCCCGTCGTCTGGGCACGCCCGTGCTGGTCAGCCTGAGTGAGCCATTGGCAGAGATCGATCCATTGGCCTTTTGGGCGGCGGGCCGCGCCGTCGCCGATGACCGGCTCTACTGGGCTGCCCCTGGCGGCAGCCTGACCCTGGCCGGGATTGGCGTGGCGCAAGCGTTCAGCGGCAGCGGGCCGGATCGCTTCGCCACCATTGCCGACGCTTGGGCGCGCCTGCTGATGACCGCGCAGATCGACGGCGGCCTGTTCGCCGGGCAGCCGGGCGTGGGGCCAACACTCATGGGCGGCTTTGCCTTCGATCCGCAACGTCCCCATACGGCTGATTGGGCCGGGTTTCCTGATGGCCTATTGATCCTCCCGCAATTGCTGCTCCGTGCTGCGGGCGGGGTCAGCGTGCTAACGACGAGCGCTGTGGTCACGGCGATGACCGATGCCACCGCCGAAGCGGACCGGCTGACGGCGCTGCGGGCGGCGGTGCTGGGTCGCGCCGACCTCTCCCCCCAACCCCCTCCCCTTTTAGGGGAGGGGGAGCAAGACGGAATCTCCCCTCTCCTAAAAGGAGATAGGCTGGGGGTGAGGTCGTCTAGCGCCCAGGGGCTGGGGGAGAGGTCGGCGGACTCCGCCTGGAAAGCCGCCGTGGCCGCCGTCGCCGCAGACATTCGGGCGGGGGCGTTGGAGAAAGCGGTGCTGGCGCGGGCGGTGCGCGTGACCAGCGCGGAAGTGTTTGACCCCACTGCCGTGCTGCGCCGCTTGGCGGCCAAGTATGGCGATTGCTATGTGTTCGCCGTAGATCGCGGCGGGCACTGCTTCCTGGGAGCCACGCCGGAGCGGTTGGTGCGCCAAGCAGGCGACCGCGTGCTGGCGACCTGCTTGGCCGGCACCGCTCGCCGTGGAGCCACGCCAACAGAAGATGCAGAATTGGGCGCGGCGTTACTGACGAGCAGCAAAAATCGGGAAGAACACGCAGTCGTGGCGCGAATGCTGGCCGAGGCGCTGGGCGCGGTATGCAGCGATTTGCAGATGCCGGCGGCTCCGGTGCTGCTGCGGCTGCCCAATCTGCAACATCTGTACACGCCGATCCAGGGGCGGTTGCGGCCCGGTATTGGCTTGCTGGACCTCGTGGCGCGGTTGCACCCCACCCCAGCGGTGGGCGGCTTCCCGCGTGCGACGGCGCTGGCCCAGATTCGGGCGCGCGAAGGCATGGATCGCGGCTGGTATGCCGGGCCGGTCGGTTGGCTGGATGCGCGCGGCGACGGCGAGTTTGCCGTGGCCCTGCGCTCGGCCCTGCTCGACGGCGCGACGGCCCAGGCGTTTGCCGGCTGCGGCATCATGGGCGACTCAGACCCCGACGCGGAGTATGCCGAAACGCAAATCAAGCTGCGCCCGATCCTCACGGCGCTGGCGGAGGCGCAAGCATGACTGCTGCGGAAACGCTGGCCGCTTATGTCGGCGCGTTCGTAGACGAGTTGGTGCGTTCCGGCGTGCGCCATGTGGTCCTCTGCCCCGGCTCGCGCTCCGCGCCGTTGGCGTTGGTGCTGGCGCGGCGATCCGATCTGCGCCTGTGGGTGCAGGTGGATGAGCGGTCAGCCGCCTTTTTCGCGCTGGGCATGGCGAAGGCGCGGCGGGCACCAGTGGCCCTGGTCTGCACCTCCGGCACGGCGGCCGCCAATTTTCTGCCCGCCGTGGTCGAGGCGCACCTGAGCCGGGTGCCGTTGCTGGTGCTGACCGCCGACCGCCCGCCCGAACTACGCGATACGGGTGCCCCGCAGGCGATTGACCAGATCCAGCTCTACGGCGGTTATGTCAAGTGGTTTGCGGATGTGGCCCTGCCCGATGCCGCGCCGGAGATGTTGCGCTATATCCGCACCGTCGCCGGGCGCGCCGTGGGCACCGCACTGACCGCACCCGCCGGGCCGGTCCACCTCAACCTGCCCTTCCGCGAGCCGTTGGTGCCTGCCGCAGTAGGCAGTAGGCAGTGGGC
>JALYUO010000832.1 GCA_030853735.1 Chloroflexota bacterium | reverse complement strand
GCCGGAGGGCAACGAGTACGGCGCACAACCGTGCGCGCCTACCCTGTATCCCGCCCACAGATGTAGACTGAACAGTTACAGCTCTACCTATATCCGCAATCTGCAATCCGCAATCCGCCTAGCGCGTCAGCCGGTAGCACGTCCACTCGCCCTGCTTGCCCAGGCTCCAGGCACGCGCCGTGGCGAAAATCTGCGCGCGCGCATCGGTCAGCGCGGCGCTGCGATAGGGGTTCCACGCGCCGCGCCAAGTGGACGGCACATATTGGAACAGGCCGAACCAGCGCGACCCGCCGCCCACCGCAAAGCGGTCGCCGCCCGACTCGCAGAGCATCACGCGGTACATTTTGTCGGTGGACTCGTCGTAGGGATAGAGGACACGGGCCTCGCTGATCCATTGGCGGTATTGGGCCAAGTCGGACAGGGCCAACGGCGCGGCGGCGGCAGGCCGGGCGAATGACAGCAGGCTGAACAACAGCACAACGGCGGGCAGGATCTGGGTCAGGCAACGGCGCATGGGCAGGGTGTCTCCTTGGTGCGAGTGCGGGGTGGGGCCGCAGGGGGCCGGGTTTCTTTCGTCTCGGCATCCTACCATACCCCGCGGTAAGGAGACAAGGCGCAACAGGCCGATTTGCCCGCTGCGCCCCGGATTGTGAGCTATTTGTTATGTGGGCCGGCGGCGCGGCAGCCTCGCCTCGTACCCGCCCTGCGGCATCTTGTAGTGGGAACTGCGCTGGTGTTAAGGCGTTAGGACTTTCGCTTGACGTGCTTACGCTAGGCACGAACGAGGCTGTAATTGAGCGTCAGAAGCGAAAGTCCTAGGCGTATGAAGTGCCCGCCGCGTGTCACGCTCGCCCTTATAGCCGTAGGAATTGTCGGCCGCCATGAATAGGGGGTAAGCCCCGTAGCTACGTAACGCTACCGTGCCTTCTATACGGGTCAACCCTGCGTCGGCCACGCGCTGTGCCATCCATGGCAGTGTGAGATCTACCGCATAAATACGGCTACCATCCTCACTGATATAAAACTCGTTTGCACACAAGTCACTGCGTAGCGCAGCATCAAGCAGTTCACCGGGTATAACGGTGTCGTTCTTGGTCCGTACATTGGTGGATTGGGTTCTTTGTATGAGGTCGGGATAGCGCCGCGCCCCGTACGGTTCGCGCAACACCGCATCCAGCGCCGTCCGTCCTACCGCGATAGCCGCTTGCCAGTAGAGCAAACTTAAGGCTTCATCAGAAATCATACTTTCGCTTCGTTCAGCAACCGACCATGCACGCATTCATATTCATCCTCCAAGAGCCAAAGTTTGGCTTCTTCATATGATGGGTGCGAAAACAGCAGCGTGAACTCCTTTGCAGGGTCGAAAACGCGCCACTGTCCGGTAGTATCCTCCAACAGCAATAAAATATAAGGGGGCGTTGTAGTTGGATCAACCCATGCTTCTAACGACTGCCAATCACTGCCCGGCAGGTCTTGTTCTTGGTACGGCATGATAAACTCCTTTTTGGACTTTTAGCTCACCGAAAGTTAATGGGATCTTTGTACCAGCACTTGTCATGCGGTAGCCAACAGCCTCATTGAATTGGACACCCCAACGTTCATGCCCTCGGATAGAGCCTAAATATTGTCCATGGTCTATGATTTCTTGGATTACTCTGTTCATGGTTTCACGATCTATAAATACATGGATCGCGCCTTCTTTTGCTAAGAGCCTGTTTGATGCTGGTGTGTCGAGAAGATGTTTATCCACCTGTCTTTCGTCTAATGCAGCTTTGCGTAGCAGCTGTCGCTTGGCAGCAATTTCCGCCGGGGACAAAGCTGGTTCACGACCTGACCGATCTGGTAGTTCATCATTTATTGGCGGCTCCTTGCCCGGTGGCACACTCTGCGGCCCGGTGGCACCCGGCGCGCCCTGCGTCGGTGCATTGCCGCTCGGCGCACCATTAGCGGGATCGAGGTTGTCGCCGTGGCTGGCGGCTGCGAGCGTGCCGTCGGTCTTGGTGGTTGCGGCAAGGGCCGCCGCTTGCCCGTCTTCTTCTACCGCGACTACGGCTGCTTGGGTGTCTACAAAAATACTTTCGATATGCTGAATAATGGCTTGCAGTGCCTTTTTGCTACCGCTGCCGATCCCTTCGGCCAACTTGTGGAGCAAGCCCAGCAGCTTCGGAGCCCAGGTGAGCACTTCGTGCAGGAACACCTCCAGCTTCTCGAGCGCCCCCACGACCAAGCGGCCCAGCTTCTCGATCAGCGGCTTCACCCCATAGCCGCCTGCGGTCAGTGCCGTCAATGCTACCTCGAACAGCACGTTGCCCGTCACCCGCCCTAACGACTCGCCCAACTGGCCGTCCGGCTGCTGTAGGAAGCTCATGACCGACTCGGCGATTTTCGCCCCCACTTGGCCCGCCACCGCTTTGCCGGCCTGCACCACCCCTAGCAAAAAGGCGAGGATCTGCTGCGGACTCACCTGCCCCTGCCCTAATTCGGCTAAGGCGGGCTTCAGGTTGGCCTGGATGTCTTGGACGCTTTGCCCGATTTTGGTGACCAACGGGCGCAGCACGGTAGGATTGGTCAGGGCTTGCTGTAGCCGGTTGCCACACACCCAGTAGGGTGCCGGTCGGACTCCATTTGCGGATGCGGTTGCTGCCGTCGGCTTCGCCGGTATAGAGATCACCGACGGCATCAAAACCGCAGCTGGTGGGGTGCAGGCTGAAGGGTCCGCCCCACGGATGGGTCTTGATGAGGCCGAGGTTGTTGAAGCGCGTCATCAGTCCGGCGCTGAAATCGGCGCTGAAGAGATCGCCGGTCGCCGGCTCAAAGCACAATCCCCGTTGGGTGGCGCTGCCACTGCTCGTGTCGAGGGTGTCTACCAGCGTGCCGTCCGGGCGATAGTGCCCAATGCGCCCGTTGCCGACGGCGGCAAAAACATCGCCGTTCTGGAAGGGCACGCCATTGGCCGGGCGCGCACGCGCAACATGGCCGGCTCCCGTGGTGTCGGTGGCGTGCGCCAGCCCGATCAGGGTGGCTAAAGTGATTAGCAGCATGGCGAGGCGGCGTGTAGACATAGCAAGATTTCCTTTGCTAACTGGCCTGGATTAGCTTTTGTATACCGTGGTGGTTCTAGTATACACGATTGGGGTGCAACTGGGATTAGGGCCATTGGACGATACTCCGGTGCTGGGGTGTTCTGCGCGTTCTCTGGGTCAGCGCGGTGTAACCCGTCGTCTGCCGGCGAGAATAGTTAGGCGCACATTGACACGCCGCCGCCCGGTGTGATACACTTTCCGGGATAGCGTCGCCGTTCGGCGACACACAGACACAATGGAGTGTGAGGAGAGGAAACGCAGCATGACACAGACTCAAACGCCCGGCAGCGCGACGCAGGGCCACAACGGCCACGGCAGCGGGCTGGGCTTCGGCATCGAAACGGGCAAGCTGGTCGGCCATCTGATCGGCGGCCAGTGGGTGGAATCGGCCGGCGGCAAACGTTTCAGCACGACCAACCCGGCCACCGGCGAGACCCTGGCCGACCTGAGCGAGGGCAGCGCCGCTGATGTGGACAAGGCCGTGGCGGCGGCAAGCAAAGCCTTCAAAAGCTGGCGATTAGTGCCGGCTCCCAAGCGCGGCGAGATCCTGTTCCGCGCCGGGCAGTTGCTGATGGAGCGCAAAGAGGAGATGGCGCGCCTGATGACCCAGGAGATGGGCAAGGTGCTGGCCGAAGCGCGCGGCGATGTGCAAGAGGCCATTGACATGACCTTCTACATGGCCGGCGAGGGCCGGCGGTTGGCGGGCGAAGTGGTGCCCAGCGAGCTGCCCAACA
>JALYUO010000817.1 GCA_030853735.1 Chloroflexota bacterium | reverse complement strand
GCTCCAGCCCGCGTAGGCGGGCTTCGTAGCGGTAGCGGCGAGTTCTAGTCGCCCGTGCCAATTTAGATGCAATCGCATGGGGGTTCGGTCGCAAGGCCGATGACAGCCACCACCACGATCCGGTATACTAAGGCAGCGATCTTTTTTTAGCCAGGCAGGAGTATGACACACCGACTATGTTTGAGAAACTTGATTCGATTGCCCAACGGTTCACCGAGCTAGAGCAGCGCATCACCGCGGCCGCCGCGCGCGGCGCGTTCGAGGAAGTCGCGGACTTGGCGCGCGAACGCTCCGAACTGGAACCGTTGATGGCTGTGTATGCCGAACACCAGCGGCTAGACGAGGAAATCGCCGGCCACGAAGCCTTGCTGGCCGACAGCGATCCCGACATGGCCGCGCTGGCCCGTGAGGAATTGCCGGCGTTGCGCGAGGCGCAGGCCGCCCAACTAGCCCAACTCAAAACGCTGCTGGTGCCTAAAGACCCCAACGACGAGAAAAACGTCTTTGTCGAAATCCGCGCCGGGGCCGGTGGTGATGAAGCCGCGCTGTTCGCCGGGGAACTCTACCGGATGTACAGCCGCTACGCCGAGCGCCAGGGCTGGAAAACCGACCTCAGTTCGATCAGCGAGTCGGAAGGCGGTGGCATCAAGGAAGTCATCTTCGAGGTGTTGGGGCGCGGCGCGTTCAGCCGGCTCAAGTACGAGGGCGGCGTGCATCGGGTGCAGCGCGTGCCGGCCACCGAGTCGGGTGGGCGGCTCCATACCTCTACCGCCACCGTCGCCGTGATGCCCGAAGCCGCAGAGGTTGAGGTAGACATCAATCCCGCCGACCTGCGGATCGACATCTTCCGCGCCACCGGCCACGGCGGGCAGAGCGTCAACACCACCGATAGCGCCGTGCGGATCACCCATATCCCCACCGGCTTGGTCGTCACCAACCAGGACGAGAAATCACAGCTGAAAAACCGCCACAAGGCCATGAACGTGTTGCGCGCTCGCCTCTACGACATCCAGTTGCGCGAACGGCAAGAAGAATTGGGCGAGCAGCGCATGGGCCAAGTCGGCACCGGCGACCGCAGCGAGAAAATCCGCACCTACAACTTCCCGCAAGACCGCGTGACCGACCACCGCATCAAGGTCAGCCTCAGCAACCTGCCCAACGTGATGCAGGGCGCGATTGACGACCTGATCACCCAGTTGCAAAACGCCGACCGCGAAGAGCAGTTGGATCAGGAGTGAGTCCCGACTTCCAGACGCTGTGGGCCGCGCCCGGCAGCCACGCTCCGGCTCCGTTGCTGATCCGTGATCTGCTGGTGGGCGCGGCCACTGCGCTGGGGGCCGCCGGTTCGCCCACCCCGCGCCTGGATGCCGACGTGCTGCTGGCAAACGTGCTGGCCTTGAGCCGCGCCCAACTCTATACCCGCCTGCGCGATCCCTGGCCGGCGGCAGCGCTTGATGCCTTCAGCGCGCTGCTCCGCCGTCGCTTGGCCGGCGAACCGGTGGCTTACATCATCGGCCACAAGGACTTCTACGGCCTCGACTTGCTGGTGGATGCGCGCGTGCTGATTCCGCGCCCCGAAACCGAAGAACTGGTCGGCGCGGCCCTCGCTGCCGTGCCCGCCGACAGCCCCGGCCCGGTGGCCGACATCGGCACCGGCAGCGGCGCGATTGCCCTGGCCCTAGCCCGCCACCGCCCGCAGTTGCGCGTCTACGGCTGCGATCTCTCGCCCGATGCGCTGGCCGTCGCCCGCCTGAACGCCAGCCGCCTGGGCCTACCCGACCGCGTGCAGTGGCTTGGCGGCGATCTCGGCGCACCGCTGCCGGAGCGGGTTCTCGGCCTTGTCGCCAACCTGCCCTACACCGTGTTGGAGGAAGTGGAACCGGCCGTGCGCGCCTGGGAACCGACTCTCGCTCTGGCCGGCGGCGGCGACCAGGGCAGCGCCGTGATTGCCCGCCTGTTGGCCCAAGCGCCCGATCTGCTGCTGCCCGGCGGCTTCGTCGCCCTCGAAATCGGCTGGGATCAGGCCGCGCTGCTGCTCCCCCACGCGGCCGCCGCCTTCCCGCACGCCGAACTGCGCGTGCAGCGCGATCTGGCTGACCGCGACCGCATCCTGTGGGTGCAGACGTGAGG
>JALYUO010000794.1 GCA_030853735.1 Chloroflexota bacterium | reverse complement strand
CCCCAGGGAGCCCAGCGTGCTGCCCTCGCCCCGCCGGTCCCCGATTTCGCGCATGATCGTCAGCGCTTGCTCATAGTAGCCGATGGCCTGTCGCGGCTCCCCCAACGCCGTGTAGGCGCTCCCCAGGGAGCCCAGCGTGCTGCCCTCGCCCTGCTGGTTCCCCATCTCACGCATGATCGTTAGCACCTGCTCATAGTAGCCGATAGCCCGCCGTACCTCCCCCAAGTACGCGTAGGCGGTCCCCAGGTTGCCCAGCGCGTTGCCCTCGCCCCGCCGGTCCCCGATTTCGCGCATGATCGTTAGCACCTGCTCATGGTAGCCGATAGCCCGCCGTACCTCCCCCAAGTCCGTGTAGGCGATCCCCAGATTGCCCAATAACGCCCCTTCTGCATCTTTGCGGCCCAAGCGACGTGCTGCGGTTAGGCCGGCTTCCAACTGCGGGATGCGCTCGGTGCGCTTGTGGTAGCGTAGATCGCCGATGTAGGCAGTCGCGTCGGCATAGTCCATCAGCACCGTGGCGGCGGTATCGGAGGGAGTGTGGGAGTGTGCCCAAGCCCAGCCCGCATCAATGTGCAACCGTTCGCCGTCGAACAGTGCAAGCCCTTCGCCCATGCCGTCTTTTGTCTTGTAGAGTTTATCGGCCTGCCAAGCCACCACCGCATAGAACTCAGCGTGCCGCAGAGCCACAGCATCGGGGGCGGGTAGCTTGCCGGCGGCGAAGGCGCGTACTAGGTCGTGCAGGCTGTAGCGGGCGGTGCCGTCCCAGTCGAGCAGGCTGCGGTAGTGGAGCAGTTCTAGGTGGTCGGCCACCGGCGTGGCGGCGGGGGGTAGCGCCACCACGGCGGTCGCAGCGGGTTCATCGAAGGGGGCGGGGAAGACGCTCAGTTGCGCTAACGTGTCCTGCGCGGCGGGGTCGAGAGCATCGTAGCTGAGGGTGAAGGCGGCGGCGACATTGGCCTCTGGGTCATCGGGATTACGCGGATCGCGCAAGGCTTGCAGCTTGGTCCGTGTATCGGCCAGCGTCTGGAGGTAGCCGGGGACCGACCTGGGCGTAGTCGCCAGCAGGCTGGCGCTGATGCGGAGGGCCAGGGGCAGGCAGCCGCATAGCTTTGCCAGGGCCGCCGCCTGATCGCCGATGCGGTCACAGATCGCCAGCAGCAGGGTCTCCGCATCGGGCTGCGGCAGCACGGCGAGGTCCACGTCGGCGGGGCCGGCGGCACCGGGCAGGGCGAAGCGTTGGCGGCTGGTGACGAGCAGCGCGCTGCCGGGCGGCGGCAGCAAGGGCTTGACCTGGGCCACACCCGCCGCGTTGTCGGCCAGGATCAGCGTCGGCTGGCCGGCGACGAGCGAGTTATAGCGCCGCTGGAGTTCGTCCAGGGTGTCGGGCAGAGGCAGTTGCGGGTCGTAGCCCAGCGCGCGGATGGCGCTGCCCAGCGCGGCTTCGCTGGACATGGCGCTGGTGCCGGCCCCGGCCAGATCGAGGCGCACTTGGCGCGGGAAGGCTCCGCGCAGCAGGTAGGCGACGCGCAAGGCCAGCGCCGTCTTGCCCACGCCGCCCAGCCCGTGGATCAGTGCGACCGCCCCGCCCCGGTGGGCTTGCTGGATCAGTGTCTCGATCAGGCCGCTGCACTCCGTCGCCCGCCCCACAAAATCGCTCGGCGGTGCGGCGATCTCGTGCGCGGTGGGGATGACGACGGGGGGCAAGTTGACGGTCCCCACGTTGCCGCCGACCACGATGCCGATATGGGCGGGGCCGTGGAAGTGGGTGCCGGTGGGCGGATCGGCCATGGTGACCTCCGGTGGACGGCGAATAATTCCATGCCAGCATAGCGCATCTAGCGGCGACTGTCAATTGCACCGCAAAGACGCAAAGAACGCAAAGGATTCCACCCGTTCGGTAAAATGCTTCGCGCTCTTTGCGTCTTTGCGGTGAAAAACCGTTACTTCACCGTCAGCGTCGTGCTGTCGCTGCGGCCCCAGACATCGGGCAGGTAGGTGAGGTGGGCCTCGGCGGGCAGGGCGGTGTAGATGCCGGGCGTGGTGGCGCGGGCCAGATAGCGGTACTCGTAGACCCCGGCGGGCAGGTAGGCGGCGGCCAGCACGGTCTGATCGTCGCGCATCTGCACATCATCGAAGAAAGCGTTGGCCGGGATCACGGTGCCCTTGCCGCCCTCACCGTCACCCTCGCCCTGGCCGGTTGGCGCGGCGGGCGGGGCCGGATGCTCGGTCAGGCCGGTGGTTTTGAGCGTGCCATTGACTGCTTCCAGGCCGGCGGGCAGCGGGTCGGCGGCGGTCAGGTAGTAGGCATCCTGCGGCGCGATGATCGTCAGGCGCACCTCCACCAAGTCGCCCGCCTTGACCGTGCGTAGTGGCGTGGCCGGCGCGCCTTTGCCGTCGGCTCCCGGTGCCACGTATTCGCGGATGATGCTCAACCCCTCGTTGCGCGCCACCGCCACCGCGCCCGGTTGGGCATAGCTCAGGTGCATGGTGTAGTAGAGCCGCCCGCCCGTGCCCTGGCGCGTGATCAGCAGCGTGTTATCCTGGTTGATCAGCAGGTCGCGGATGCCCTTTTGCAGCGTGGTCGCGTCGGGCGGGGCTTGCGCGGAAGACCCGGCGGCGGCGCTGCCCCAGGGGCTGCCGTTGAGCGTGGCCGTCCAGCCGCTGCGCCCGCTCAGTTCGCCACTGGCGGTCATATAGGCGGCCAGCGTGCCCAGCACGGTCGCTGTCTCCTGCGTACTCAGCCAGTGGCCGGCGCGGCGGTGCTCCATCAGCCAGCGCACGCCTTTGGCCGCTAACGGATCGTTGCGGTCTTGTTCGAGCAGCGCCTGCACGACCAGCGCGGTGGTGCGGGCATCGCTTTCCATGTCGAGGTAGGCGGCGGCGGTGCGGTTGGCCGACTCTTCCCAGTGGACGGTCGTCGTGGTCTGCTTGGCTGCGCCGGTCAGATCGGTCAGCAATGCTTTGCCGTCGTCCACGCCCAGGCGGCGGAAAGCCAGCGCCAGGTAGGCCCGGCCATAGAGCGCCAAGCTGGGCGCGCGCACCGCCAACGCCCGCGCCTGGGCCAACACGGTGCGCCCATTTTGCGCCAGCACATAGATGGCGTAGGCGCGGGTATCGAGGCGCAGATCCGCGCCCTGTGCGTCGCCCGGCGGCGTGTTGAGCCAATTGAGCAGATAATCGGCGGCACTGCCCCGCACCTTATCGTCTACGGTGTAGCCGGCGGCCTGGGCGGCGGTCAAGCCTTCCAGCACATAGGCCGTCAGATAGGGGTCTGGCGGCACCTCGGCGTACCAGCCCCAGCCGCCGTTATAGTTCTGATCGGCGTAGAGGCGCACCAAGCTGCGGTTGATGATGCCGGGCAGCGCGTCGGCATCGGGCGTTTTGAGGCCCGCGCTGCTGTAGGCTTTGGCGAGGCGCAGCAGGGGCAGGAAGCGGCTGACCGTCGCCTCGGTGCTGTCGTATTGTGTATCTTGCACATAGTCCACGGCCTGGGCCGCGCCCGCCGCCAGCGAGGGGGCCACGTCCAGCGTCAGCGCGCCGCGCGTCGGGTCTACGCCGTGCGGCAGGAAGACGTGTTCGGTCGCCGTGCCGTTCGGCTCCACTTCGCCATTGGTCGCCACCTCTTCGGTGGTCAGCGCGGCCTTGACCGGCAGGCGGATCTGCAGCGCGTCGCCCGCCACATTGTTGCCGTTGCAGGACACTGCCCCGACGGTGAAGGTGAACAGGGCATCGCCCGCGCCGTTGGCTGTGGCCGCCCAGGTGACGAGCGTTTCGGCCCCCAGTTTCACGCGCTGGGTGGCCGCCGGGCCGTCTTTGAGCAGCGTGGTGTTGGACAGCGCCAGCGTCACATCTACATCGGCGTTGCAGCCGCTGCGGTTTTCGAGGATCACGCCCGGCTC
This sequence comes from Chloroflexota bacterium, assembly GCA_030853735.1. Taxonomy (GTDB): domain Bacteria; phylum Chloroflexota; class Chloroflexia; order QHBQ01; family JAICKM01; genus JAICKM01. Next base: position 3,837 of record JALYUO010000794.1, on the reverse strand, counting down.
CACGCGGTCGCCGGCCACTAGGAAGCGCGGCAGACGCGGGCGCAGCAGGATCGGCTTGCTGGATACCACCTCATTCGTGGCTTGGCCCACGCGCGTGTCGGCGGTCACGGCCAGCGCGGTCATGCGCCAGGTGGTCAGGTTGTCGGGCAACGGCACAGCCACGCTGGCCTGCCCGTTCGCGTCGGTGGTGACTTGGCCGCGCCAGTAGGCGGTGTCGCTGAACTGGCTGCGAAGGCCGCCCGCACCCGCGCCGCCGCCGCCACCTTTGCCGCCGCTGGTGTGCGCCGAAGCGACCTGATCGGCCAGATAGAGCAGGCTGCTGGCGGTGGTGAACTCCAGCGACCGCACGCCGTAGAAGCTGTCCATCAGGGTCGGTGTGCGGTCGTCGGCCAGCGCGAAGATGGCCTTATCTACCAGGGCCAGCGACAGTTCCGCCGCCGCCGGCCGGCCGGCCGCGTCGCGCACCGTCACGGTGTAGGTCACGGTGTCGCGCGGGTGCAGGTCGGTGCTGCTCGGCTGGATGGTCACGCTGAGGGCTTTGCTGTCGGAGGCCACCGGCAAGGCCAGATAGCCCTGGCGGAAGCCGGGCATGGTGGTGCCGGTCGCGGGCGCGACCATGCTCAGGCTGATATAGACGTTGGGCAGGTAGCTTTCGTCAATCGGCAGGTCAATCACCGGTGACGGCCCGCTCAGGCTCACGATCCGATGGGTGCGGATGGTGCCGCGCTCAACCGTCAGCAAGCCGGTGGCTTGGCGGAACGGCGAGGTGACGAGGATATGCGCCGTGTCGCCGGGCTTGTAGCTGGGCTTGTCGGCCACTAGCGTGACCACACTGTTGTTCTTTTGCTGCCAGGCGATAGCCGGCGCATCGGCGGCGGCGCTGACATAGCTATAGGTGGCGGTTTCGATGGCGTTGCCCAGCGCGTCTTTGCCGGTCGCCACGATGCGATATTCGCCCGCCGCGTTCGGCGTGAAGCGCGTTTCGGCGTGGCCCTGGCCGTCGGTCGTGGCTGTGCCGTCGCCCAGCAGCGTATCTTTGGGCTTCCAGGTGGGCCGGTCCAGGCCCGTTTCGTCTTTCTCCGTGGTTTGTTCCCACTCGCGCTGGTAGAACTTGAGGCCCACCGCCACATTGGGGGCGCGCTTGCCGTCCGTGCCAACCGTCTGGACGGACACGCTGACGGGGCTACCGACCGTGCCCAGATAGCTGACCGGGCGCAGGCCGATGTAGAACTGGCCTTTGTGGACCACGACCTGCGTGTTGTTGCTCACCTGTTGGTTGGAGCTATCTTGCACACTGGCCTCGATAGTCTCTAGCTGACTCATCGGCGCTTTGCTCACGTCGGCGGGCAGGGTGACGGTCACTTTGCCGGCGGCATCCGTGGCCTGGGTCGTCTCGCTGCGCTTCTCGCCCTGGAAGCTGTCTTGGCGCTGCTGCACTGGGGCCGGGTCTTGGAAGTCGTAACCCAGGCTGTCGGGATCGTCCCATTGGAAGAAGTAGTCTTCGGTCAGCACACGCACCGTAGTCTGCGCGCCGGCCACCGGCCCGCCGAACAGGTAGCCCGCCGCCGCCGTGGCTTGGATCTGTTCGCCGTTGACATAACTCTTTTTGTCGGTGCTGACGCTGACCAGATACTCCGGTTTGCGATATTCCTGCACCTCGAACGATGCACCCGCCGCGCCGCCCACGCGGTCACACTTGCAGTTGACATAATAGGTGCCGAGCGGCGCGTAGTCGGGCAGGGCATATTGGCCGCTGAACGTGCCGAACGGCGATAGGGTGAGCGTGGCGCTATAGATGTCACGCCCGCTGCTGTCTTGCACAGTGATGTCGGCCCCGCCGCCCGGCAGGCTGTAGCGCCCATCATCGTCTTTGCGGAGGATGCCCTTGAAGTAGACCGTTTGGCCGGGGCGATAGATGGCGCGGTCGGTGTAGATGGCCTGGCCGTTGTTATACTTGCGATCCTTGAAGCTGAGGTTGAAGTTCCAGGGGCCGATGCTGTCGTTCCACCACGAGGCGACCAGGGCCGCGTCCTTGCCGTCGTTCAGCACGGCGATGGGTGAGCCGGTATAGTTGCTTAGATCGGCCTTGATGCTGCCCAGGCCGTCGGCATCGGTGGTCAACGTGCCCACCGCCTGAGTGCCGGCCAGCACGCGCACCTGCCGCCCGGCTTGCGGCTTGCCGCTGCTCATATCCACCGCCCACACCCACACTTGCCCCGGTCCTTGCTTCATGATCAGGCCGGTGTTGCCGACCAGCAGCGCGGTGCCGTTGATGGTGCCGGGGCTGTTGGCCGTCTGCGGCGTGGAGACGCGCAGATAGTAGAAGCCCGGCGGCAGGCGGTCGGCCTTGTCGTCGAGCGCGACGGTCGGTTGCAGGCTGAACTGCTGGTCCAGCTTGTAGGTCACAGGGATGTCCCAGGTGCGGGCGATAGTGGTCTTGGGGCCGTATTCGGCGCGCTGGTCAGGCGTGAGGGCCAAGAAAGCGGCCAGTTCGTCGCCACTGAGCCGCCACAGCCGCAGCCGCAGGAAGCTGTCCACGTTGATGCCGCTGACAAAGACGTGCGTGGGTAGCCCGGCATAGTAGTTCACCAGCCCCTCGTTGCTGAGAGCGCGGGCATCGGGTTTGGCGCGTGCGGTGCGGAGATGCCAAGTGTAGGCGGGCACCGGTCGCCCATCGCGGCCTCGGTAGCTATCGCCTGCGCCCACGGTGAGCGTGTACTGCGTGGAAGGAGCCAGTGGCGCGAACAGGTTGAGCGTGAGGCCGTTGTCATACGAATAGACGTTCAGCCCTTTGACCGCCGGCTCGATCCGCAGCCCGGCGGTTAGTTCGGCGGCGGTGTTGCTAATCGGCGCGCTGTAAGTGACGACCAGTTCGTTGCCCGCCTGCACATCGCTGCTGCCGTCGCTAGGCTTGGCCTCGCTCACCTGCGGGCGTGGGCTGGTGTGGAACGTCCAGCGATACTCTTTCTCCTGCGCCTGATCGCCGGCCAGCGGCTTCACGCCGGCGAGTACGCCGGTCACGTCCACGTCATCGGGCAAGGGCGCACTGAGCGTGTAGGTCAGCACGGTGCTGTCTGCCGCCCAGGTGAAACTGCCCGCCACGCTGGGGGTCAGCTTGAAGCCGGCCTCGGCGCTGGCGTGGTCCACCGGGCTGTTGAACTGCACGCGGATGGGGTCGCGTGGCCCGGCGAATTTGGTGTCGGCCTCCGGCTGCGTGCTGACCACGACGGGGCGCACGGTGGTGAAAGCGAAGCTGTAATCTTTGTCGAGCGCCCCACCGGCGTAATCGGTCAGGCTGTGGTCCACGCTGACGGTGTAGCCGGTGGCCGGGCGCAGGGCCGCGCCGCGATAGGCCAGCGTGGTGCTGCCCAGCCATTGCCATGTGCCGCCTGCGTCGGGTTGTAGCCGCACCGCGCCGCCGGGGTCTTTCGCCGCGTCGAGCGCGGCCAGGGCGACCATCGGCCGGCTGAATTGCAGCGTGACCAGCGTATCGGTCGGCACATTGCGTGCGTCGGCGGGCGGCACGCTGCGGTAGAGGCTGGGCAGCCCCGCCGTCTTGAACTGGGTGGTCGCGGCGGTGCCGATCTTTTGGAATAGCGGGTTGCTGGCCTCGGCCCCCACCTGTACGGTGTAGGTGATGCCGCGCTGATAGCCCGCCTGGGGGTGGAAGAGGAGCGTGTTGCCGTCCCAGGCGAAGCTGCCGGGGGCCGGCGGATCGATTTTGAGCGCCGCTTTGACGCTGTCAGGGTTCATCGGCTGGCTGAAAGCGATGCTGATTGGCGTGTCGCCGCCGACATTGCGCGTGCCTGGCGGCGGCGAGATGCCCAGCACCTGGGG
>JALYUO010000787.1 GCA_030853735.1 Chloroflexota bacterium | reverse complement strand
GTGTTGCGGCGTGGCCTGATCCGCCCAGCTATTCGCCATGTGGCCCAGATCCGTATGCGGTAGGCGCTGCGTGTTGCCGTTCTGATAGTCCTGCAACTGCTGCATGATACGTTGGCGTTCCTGCGGGTCGTTGATGTTGAACGACACGCGGCTCCGGTCGCCTTGCGGAGCCGACCCGCCGGCAGCCGCCGCGCCCATGCCCGCCTGCGGATCTTGCCAAGTATAGCTCGGCTGGCCGCCACTAGGGTCACTGCCCGCCGATCCAGTGGGGGTGTAGCCCGGCTGCCCGCTCTGATCCGTACCCTGTTGGGCATCGCGATGGTGATGATGGCCGTGCTGCGGTGGTTGATTGGTCTGATCGTCCATAGGGGTGGTATACCTCCTCAAACCGGCCCAGCACCAGAGGAGTAGCCGGTCTGCTAATTTGCATCGTTGTCAGTCGGCAGCAACGTCGCTGCCCCCGATATTGGGGCAAGTTGTGTGCCACCCACCGCCCTCATCCCCAACCCCCTCTTTCAAGGGTAGGTTTTTGCTGGGGGCCGGATAAGAAGCATAGGCTCCCTCGCCCCGCCGGGGAGAGGGAGCTAGAACCCCGTTGCCACTATTTCGCCAAAAACCTACCCTTGAAAGCCCCACCCCCTCCCCTACAGTGGGCGGGGGAGTCTATGGGGTGGGCCACCCACCGCCCTCACCCCCCAACCCCCTCCCCTAAAGCGGGTGGGGTGGGGTGGGATCGCTGCTCCCGCCGACCATTGCGCGCCATCGGCAACTCCCCCTCTCCCTTCAGGAGAGGGGGTTGGGGGGTGAGGTCAAGCGGCGCGCCAAGTATAGGTTTGTCGGCGTGTCGGTTTCGAGGAGCAACATAGAGGGGGTTGGGGGGTGAGGTCAAGCGGCGCGCCAAAGCAGGACGCACGCTGCGGTTGCCCGCCCGTTAGTCGTAGCGTGCGATCAGGTCGGCCAACGGCAAGCGAGTACGGCGCTTGGGCGGCCCAGCGGCATAGCCCAGCGTGAGGACGGCCTGCGGCGCATAGCGCGCATCCAGGCCCAGCGCAGCGCGCACCGCGTCGGGGCAAAACAGCGGCGCGCACATCCAGCCACCGTCAAGGCCTAGGCTGTAGGCCGCCAGCAACATCGTTTGCGCCGCCGCACCCACGCTTTGCACGGCCATCAGGTGTTCCGCCGCTTGGCGGTCCGGGTCGGGATAGCGGTCCAGGTCAGCCTCATACAAGCAGGGGATAATCAGCACCGGCGCGGCCAATAGGCGCTGATACGACTTGTGCAGTCGAATGTCCACCACGTCGGCGCTTTGCCCGTCCATCGCCAAATTGCGCCGCCACTCGTCGCCCATTGCCTCGGCCAGAGCGCGCTTGGCCGCCGGCCGTGTCAGCACCACGAACCGCCACGGCTGCCGGCCATGCGGCGAGGGTGCCCAGCGCCCCGCCTCCAGCACCTGTTCGACCACCGCCCGCGCCACCGGCGCATCCGTATAGCTCCGCACCGACCGCCGCCCCCGCGCCAACGCCGGAAACGGCAAGCGGGCACGGAGTTCGGAGTTCGGAGTTACGATAGATGTAGCGGCGCTGCTTGCTGCGCCCGTCGCTGGTGGATCGGCGGTGGTCGCCGCGCTGCTTGCTGCGCCCGTCGCTGGTGGATCGACGGTGGTCGCCGCGCTGCTTGCTGCGCCCGTGGCTGACCCAGCGGCGGTGGTCGCTACGCTGCTTGCCGCGCCCGTGGCGGGTGGATCGACGGTGGTCGCCGCGCTGCTTGCCACGTCTGTGGCGGGGTCTACGCGAGCTGCGCCCGTCCAACGGGTGACGCGCGTGACGTGCAAGGCGATCAGCGGCTGATCTTCCAGCGGCATGGCGCGATACTGCGGGTACTTGTCCCGCAGCAGCCCCAGCGCGGCGGCATGAGCGGCCTGCTGCGGCTCCACCAGCGCCGCCGCGGCGTGGACCAAGCAATAGGCCAGCCGCGCCCAATCCTCGTCATACACATCGCACAGCAGCGCGACGTGCGGGTTGGCCTGGATGTTCCGCACCCGCCGCAACGCCCGCCCCGCCACCCGCTTCGGCTTGGCATCCAGCGCGATATACAGCACCCCCGCCGCCGCATCCACCACAAAGCACACCGGCACCAACGACGGCACGCCCGCCGCGTCGGCCGTCGCCAGCCGCGCCAGCCGCGCCGCGCCCAGCCACGCCACCGTCGCCTCATCCCACACCGGGCTGATCGGCCCCTCAAAGCCCCGCTCGTTCACATGGCGGCGTTCGGGCCGGGGCAGGGTCATGTGCTACAAAGTGTCATAAACGGCATCTTCCTCACTATAGCCTGCGAAAAACTAGCGCACACCTAGCCGCTGCGTCTGCTGCTTCATCTGCATGCGCCCGATTAAGAACTTTGCTGTGATTGTCACCAGGCACGAACCAACCGCGTACCGCCCGCTGCCGTAGGCGTAGTATACATCTATTTTCATCCGTGGGGGGTCGCGCAGGGTCTTGCCAACGCCGTGACCCCATGTTGTCGTCTGTTCCTCAGCGCCGGATTCCGCGCGGCGGGCAACAGCGGCACAGAATGTGAGAGGAGAGCGGGCTAGGTGATAGGGCGGGGCAATAACACGCTAGAGCTGTGAGGAACGGGATGAGCTGGATAAAAACGGCGGCGAAGTGGGCACTGGCCGCGCTGATGGTCGCCGGCGGGACGGGACATTTTCTGACGACTGCGACGTATCTGCGGCTGATGCCGCCGGGCCTGCCGGCGGCGCGCGAATTGGTCTACCTCAGCGGGGTGATCGAGGCGGGGCTGGGCCTGGGCCTGTTGCTGCCGCGCACGCAACGCCGCGCGGCCTGGGCGCTGATGGCGACGTTGATAGCGATCTTTCCGGCCAATATCTATGGCGCGACCAGCGCGGGCACCGATCACCCGGCCATGCCCGGCGTGCCGCTCTGGATCGCCTGGGCGCGCCTGCCGCTCCAGTTCGTGCTGATCGCCTGGGCCTACTGGTACACGCGCGACCCGGCCTGAGCCGTTTATTCTCACCACAAAGCCCACAAAGGACTCGTTAGTTAAAACCTGCGTGTGCTACGCGTCTGCGTGGTGTCATCCGTCGGGTACGTGCGTTACGGCGGACCGAAGCGCCAGATCAGGTCGTGCAGCAGCCGGTACTCCCACGGCAGGGCCGTGCCGGACCCCCAATTGAGCGTTTGATAGCGTGCGACTAGGCGGCGGCCCTCTGCAAAGGGGATCTCGACAAAATCGGCAGCGGGCGCATCCCAGAAGGGCACACTCCAACGCGGCGCTTGATTGTGGGTGGCGGTCAACCCCCGGTGGCGCGTGCCCGGCGGGGCAGGCGGGGGCAAGCTGGCCGGCGCGAAGCCCTCGCTGCCAAACGCATCGGTGATGCCAGAGACGGGGTGCAGGTAGAGGCTCAGGAGATCCGCGGTGCCGGTGGGCTGCGGCAGCAGGAACCAGAGGGCCACGCGCCCCGCTTCGTCCATGTCGCTCCGCAAGGCGCGCGCCGCCGGCGGCACGGCGGCGAAGCGCGGCAGGGCCACGCCACTCAGTTGCAGCTTCAGCAAGGCGCGTTCGATCCCGCTGCGCTGGCTGGGCGGCGCGACAAGGTTGAGCATCCGCAGCGCCAACAACGCGCCCGGCGTGCGGAGTGCCGCCAGCGCCTCGCCCGCGCCGCCATGCAGCGCCGGATCGTCGTGCAGCGCGATCAATTTGAGTAGCTCGCTGCGGCTCTGCGGCCCCAGTCGATCCGCCCGTGCCAGCAGGTGGGCTAGCACGGCCGGCGGCTGGGCTTGCAACACCCCCAGGTAGGCCAGCAACAAGTTGCGGTCGTCCTCAGCGCGGATCAGCACGTCTAGCAGCGAATCGACCGCCACGCCGGTCGGGTCGCGCAGGCCGGCAAAGTAGCTGTCGTCAAGGGGCTGATCGAGGAATTGTTGCAGCACCAGCATCGTCGCCATACGCCGCAAATCCGGTTGGCGCGGGTCAAGCGCGGCCCGGCGCAACGCGGCAACGGTCGCGACACGGTCGGGATAGGCCGCCGCCAGTTCACCCAAGCGGCGGATCGTTTGCGGGTCAAAGGTGTCCAGCCGGCGCACAATCAGCGGCAGCAAGTCGGCACCCGCCGCCAACAGGGCGGCGCGGGCGGGCGCGCCGGCCAGGGGATCGGCGGCCAGCAGATAGTCCTCCAGGTGCGGCGCGAGTCGTTGATGGACCGCCAGTTTATGCGAAAAAGCGGTCGGCGAGGCCGAGGAGGGATCGGGCGGATCAGGCGGCAGGGCCACAGCCGCGTCAGGGAGTCGGGGTCAGATCGGGCATGACCCCCGGCACCAGATGGAGCATATTGGGCAGCACAAAGATCAGGAACCCCAACAGCGCCACCAGCACCAGCAGTCCCACTAGCCGACTCAAGCCGCTGCCGCCGCCCCCGCCACTGCTGCGGGCGGCTACGGGTGCGGTTTCCCAGCCGGCCGGGGCGCGGGGATCCACCCATTGCTTCTTGCCGCGACCACCCGGCTGCGCCACCGCCGCTGCGCCGGCTGCGGCAGTTTTGGCGTGTGGATTGGCGCGGCGGTCGGCTCCGCGCACCGGCTCCTGGCCCAGCGCCAACTTGTCCACCGGCTGTTCGCAATGCGGGCACACATCACGGCCCCGCGCGTCGGGCGCGCTGGTGTCAATAAAATCGCTGCAAATGGGGCAGGGCGCATAGAAGCGGTAGCTGCAGCGGGGGCACGAGAGCGAGTTTTCACTCACCAACTCGTTGCAGTTGGGGCAGGGGAGGGTGGGT
>JALYUO010000779.1 GCA_030853735.1 Chloroflexota bacterium | reverse complement strand
CTCCCTTCGTAGGGGAGGGGTTGGGGGAGAGGTCGGCGGCCTGCCGCTGGGCGGCGAGGAGGGCGAGATCGAGCCGGAGCCGGAGCTGGCCGAGCGGCCCACGATCACCTTTGCCGACATCGGCGGGCTGGGCGACATCAAAGAGCGCATCCGTATGGCGATCATCTACCCGTTCCAGCAACCGGATCTGTTTGCGGCCTACGGCAAAACGGCGGGCGGCGGGCTGTTGCTCTATGGACCGCCCGGCTGCGGCAAGACCTATATCGCCCGCGCCACCGCCGGCGAAATGGGTGCGCGCTTCCTCAATGTTGGCATCAGCGATGTGCTTGATATGTGGCACGGCAAAAGTGAGCATAAGCTGCACGCGCTGTTCGAGACGGCCCGCCGCACCCGCCCCACGGTGCTGTTTTTTGATGAGATCGAGGCACTAGGCGGCAACCGGCTGGATATGCACCAGCACTTCCAGCGCACCCTGGTCAACCAGTTTCTGGCCGAACTGGACGGCGCGGAGGGCGACAACAGCGGCGTGCTGGTTATCGGCGCGACCAACAGCCCCTGGCACGTCGATTCGGCGTTGCGCCGGCCCGGTCGCTTCGATAAAGTGGTGTTTGTTGCGCCGCCCGATGAAGCGGCGCGCCACGACATCCTGCGCTTGCACTTGCGCGGCAAACCCGCCGGCGAAGATGCCGACGCAGCCCGCATCGCGCACGAGACCGAGGGCTATAGCGGGGCCGACCTGCGCGCCCTGGTGGACACCGCCGCTGAGGCTGCGCTGCAAGAGGCGATGCGAACCGGCCGCTTGGCCCCCATCACCACGCAGGGCTTACTGCGCGCCTTGCGCCAACAACGTCCCAGCACCATCGAGTGGTTGACCACCGCCAAAAACTACGCCGTCTACAGCAACGAAGGCGGCCTCTACGATGAAGTCGCCGCCTACCTGCGTGCCCACAAGATGCTGCGCTAACCGAATATGGTGAAGCGTATGGTATAATCGTCTCACCTGCCCAATGCTAAGGTAGGGGTAAGGAGATCGAGAATGCGTGGATTCATCCGTCCGGTGCTTGCGCCGGTAGTTGCGGGCGTGGTCTTGCTGGCACTGGGGTTATTCGGGATCAAGCCGCTGCTTGAGCATCCCCACGCCGCAGTGCCGGGGGTGGTGCTGCACGATGTACAATCCATCACCGATTTGCGCGACCGTTTCAACCAGGATCAGGGCGTGCCGCGGTTGGTCTTGTTGTTATCGCCCACCTGAACGGTCTGTCGTGCCGGTGCCCGTGCGGTACAAGACGACATCTTGACGCGTTATCCGCAAGCGCGCATTAAGGTCTATGCGGTATGGTTCCGTATGCTGTCCGGCGACTCGCGCGAGGGCTGGGACAGTAGTGTGCTACCCGATGCGCGCGTAACGCATTTATGGGATGGGCAGCGCCAGATCGGGCAGTGGTATAGCCGGCAGGAGGGCGCGCAAGACCTGCTATGGGATGCCTATCGCTTGTACGGCCCGACCGCTACCTGGACAGATGCCCCAACGTCGTTGCTGAGTCAAGGCGGACCCGTGATCGATCAACAGGTTCCGTTGCAAACGGCGCTACGTCCGCTGCTGGCCCCGTGACTGGCACGGCGCGCGAACGCGCTGCTATCGTCTTTCAGCTAATGATCTGGAGAAGCGGTTGGCCCGGCCGCCACTGAGGAGTTTGCACCCCCAGGTGCGAACTCCGAGGGCAGCGCGTCGTTCGCACCTGGGGGTGCGAACTCCTCTTTCCTACGCACCTGGGGGTGCGAACTCCTCTTTCCTAAGCTCTAGATCATTATCTGAAAGACGATAGAATGCTGTCACTGCGCGCAGTGCAGCATCGGTTGGGGTGCGTACACAGTCACCCGCAAGCATCCGCAGGGCGGCGTGATTCGCTGCGAGGGAGTAACTATTCAGCCTGGGTGGGGTAGGAGGCGGTGCCCTGCGGCGCGGTGGGGCGACTGACCGGCCACGAATGGCGCCAGGAATACACGAATGGGATCGGACACGGGCCGAGTGTGCTGGGCCGGGGCTGGCCCTGGTTAACCCGACCGCCGGAGGGATGGCGCGAATCGCCGGCTCCATTCGTGTATTCGTGGCGCCATTCGTGGCCGGTCGGTCGACCCACCGCGTCGCAGAGCACCGCTGCCTACCACCCCGCCCGTGCGCGCTCGACTGGGCCGTTAGGCTGAGTAGTTACGCGGGGGAACTGAACAACTATTCTAATCTCCCTGTCTCCGTGTCTCCGTGGTGTCGTCCGTTCACCCACCGCCGACGACCGCCGCCACATCGGGGTCGCTGAGGTGGCCGGTGTCGTTGAAGGTGAGCAGGCAGGCCAGGGGCGGGGTGCCGGCGCGGCCCGGCTCGAAGGTCAGGTGGCTGATGCTGCAATTGCCGACCATGAACTCGCGCCAGCCGTGCCACGAGCCGGTCTCGACCCAAGAGAGATAGCTGGCGATCAGCCCACCGTGCGTCACCAGCACCAGATTGGCCTCCGGCGGGTGCGCGGCCAGGATGCGGCCCAGCGTCTGCTCAATGCGCTCGTAAAAGGCGCGCCGCGTCTCGCCGTCCGGCCAGCCGAACTCCATGTTGTCGGGTTGATGCCAGGCGGCCAGGGTGTCGGGGAAGCAATCTTTCCATTCGGCCTCGGTCAGCCCTTCGACGCGGCCAAAGTGCATTTCGCGCAAGTCGGGGTCGGTGTGTACCGGCAGGCCCAGCACTTGGCTCACGGCATCGGCGGTGCGCGCCGCCCGTTGCAGCGGGCTGCTATAGATGGCCGCGATCTCCACGTCGGCTGCCGTCAGAAACTGGCGCAAGGCCACCGCCACGCGCACCGCCTGCCGCTCGCCCAGCGCGGTCAGCGGCGCATCTTGCCAGCCCTGCAAGCGCCCCGCGACATTGCCCTCAGACTGCCCGTGCCGGATCAAGAAGAGGTACATGGGTTGCTCCCTCATGCGTAATGCGTAAGCGTGGTATTAGTCTGTTTGGCGGCGGGCCAGCACCAGCAGTTCATCGCCTAACAGTAATCGGTGACTCCAAGATCGGCTGATACGGGCAAACAGAGATTTGGCCGTAGCCAAGGGACGGTAGGGCAACCATTGCTGCCAGGTTTCTCCGCTGGTGCCAAAGGTCTGCTGGCTGTGGACAGCAAATCCCGTGGCGTGTAAGAGCCGCTCTAAGGTGCGGGGTGCAAAATAGTAAATATGGGTATTCGGACCTACGACAGTCCATTTAGCACCCAGCAACTTGTAGGAAAGGCTGCGAATATTCGGCGTTGTGAGGGCCAGCATTCCACCCGGACGCAGTAAGCCGCTGATCTGTTGGAGATAGGCGCGGGGATTGGGTAGATGTTCAATCACATCCCATAGCGTCACGACATCAAACCAGCCGGCTTGCCACGGCACGCTCTCCAAGGTGCCGTTATGGATGCGCCCTGGATGTTTACGGGTCGCGCGCTGGGCCGCCAGTGACGAGGGTTCGACCCCATAAACATCCCAGCCGCGTGCGTGCGCGACATCAAGAAACTCGCCCGTGGCTGCGCCAATATCCAGCAAGCGGCCTGCGCCACGCACTGGCTCTAGTTGGTCCAAGCGCCAGTGCCAATGTGCTAAAGCGGGGTCGGTTGGTTCCCGATCCGGTGGATACTCGGCCCAATAGTCGGGCGTGTAACTACTGAAAAGATGCTCCGCTTTCCAGCGTGGATTGGCGTACAACAGCCCGCACTGCGTACAGCGCACGACTGGTGTGCCATCCTTCCGCAAGACGACGGGATGCCCGGCACTGGTAGTTTGACAAACGTCACACAGCGGCACCGCCTCGTAACGTAAATCTACCGCCGGCAACGCAGGCTCACGCATCATAGCTCCACATCCACATTCGCCAGTTGCAACACTGTGTCGTCCTGTAAATGGCGGGTCTCATTGAAGCCGCGCAGGCAGCCGATCCAGGGATCGTTGCCGCCGTCGTGAGCATCAAGCGGCGGGAAGTGGACATAGGTGATGCTGCAATTATCGGCATCATAGCTGCGCGGCCCCAGCGGGTCGTCCAACCCGGCGGCTTGCAGATAGGCTTTGATGAAGCCGCCGTGCGTGACGGCGATCACATTGTCGTGCGGGCCGTGGCGGGCCAGGATCGTGTCTACGGCGCGCAGGCTGCGGTCGCGGAAGCTACGGCGCGTTTCGCCGCCCGGCCAGCCGAAGTCGGCGTTGTGGCGATCTTGCGCCAACTCCCACAGCGCCGGCCAATGGGCGCGCCACTCGTCGCGGGTCATGCCTTCGGCAGCCCCGCCGGCCATTTCGCGTAGGTCGGGCACCGCTATCGGCACCAAGCTCAACGCCTGCCCCAGCGCGGCGGCAGTGTACCAGGTGCGATTGAGGGGGCTGCTATAGAGCGTGTGAAAGGTGATCTGGCGGCGGGCCTGCATCTCGGCAAAAAACGTCGCCGTGCGGCTCGCCTGCTCCAATCCTTCCAGCGTCAGATTGCTTTCGCTCCAGCCCTGCAAGCGGCCGGCTTCGTTCCAATAGGTGCGTCCGTGGCGGACCAGATAGAGGTTCATAGGGCGTGCGCGGCTTGATAATAGCTGCACCACGCGGTCAGTGGGCAGATTTCGCAGCGCGGGCGCGGCGCTTTGCACACTTCGCGGCCGTGTTTGATCACGTTGAGGTGGAAAGCATAATACCATGCCGGCGGCACTAACGCTTCCAGCAGCCCATGCGCCTGGTCCGCCGTCGTGCGGTCGGGCACCAAGCCCAGGCGACGACTGACGCGGTGGACGTGCGTATCCACCGGCATGGCCGGCCGACCACAGGAAAACAGCAGCACGCAGGCCGCCGTCTTCGGCCCCACACCGGGCAAGGTCGCCAGCCACGCCCGTGCCTCGTCCAGCGGCACGGTCGCCAGGAAGCCCAGGTCAAAGCTGCCGCGCTCGTCCCAAATCTGGCGCAACACGCGCTGGATGCGCGGCGCTTTGACGGCCGCCAAGCCGCCGCTGCGGATCGCGTCGGCCACGGCCCCCACCGGCGCATCGCGCACCGCTTCCCAGGTCGGCAAGGCGGCCCGTAACTGCGTGAAGGCGCGCCCGCTGTTCAGGTCGGAGGTATGCTGCGAGAGGATGGTGAGGATCAGTTCATCGAGCGGCGGGTGATGGGATCGCCAGGTCGGTTGCCCATAGGCCGCCAACAACGCCGCCTGGATCGGTGCAATCTTCGCCGCCGGGCTATCCGTGACCGCCGCCGGCAACTCCTCCGGCGACCCCTCCGGCGTATACGTGACTTCGTGACTGTGAACGCGCATAGGCCCATTATACACGAAGTCAGGTGTCAGGTGTCAGTAAGACGATGTAAGTGCCAGGGCTTATGCGTTCTCACGTCGGCGGGCTTAGGGCGCGGAATGAGTCGGACGGTGGGAGCGGCCTCCTGGCCGCGCAAGCCTACCCTGACCGCACCGGTGGGGTAGCAGACGAGTAGATCGGGGTATGCCACGCGCCAGCGCGGCCGGGAGG
>JALYUO010000773.1 GCA_030853735.1 Chloroflexota bacterium | reverse complement strand
GCCCATCCCCACAGACACCTCTCTGGTCCCGGCGGCCTGTCACACCACGATTGATAACGTCGCCTTTGATCCGGCGACGTTTACCTGCACGATTGTGGCTACGCAACCGAATGACGTGGTCTGTGGGCTTACGTTCGCGCCTAATGTTGCGCCAATCCCCTGTACCTTTGATAGCACGCGCTCGTATAAGTGGGATAAAACTCAGACCGCAACAGCGTTGTACATCCGTCGGTTTCAGTGTGCTGATGCCGCCGCGGCCCCGACGATTAGGCCGTTTCGGGAGGCGTTTACCGACCCTAAGCATCCCTCGGGCCAACCGTACTTCTACGCGGTGGGCCTGTTTAATCGTCCCGGCACCGCCTGCTACTTAAACTGGGCGCAGGGCAGGTTCGCGCCCGTGACCCAGCAGAGTCCCGTACCCCCTGCCGCGCTGCGCGACTATTTTCGCGGCAACCCCAACCGCAAGCAGGTCGTATTGACGTTTGATGCCCATACGACCCCATTTACCACCGACGATAAGTTGCAGGCGGTGCTTGATATTCTACAGCGCGCGCAGGTGCCGGCGACCTTCTTTGTCACCGGCCAATGGGCCGCAGTCCACGGGGATGCTTTGTCGCGCATGATCCGCGCCGGCTTTACCGTGGGCAATCATACGGCAGACCATACCTCATTACGGGCGCTGGTCACGAATAATGATCCGCTACAGGCCCAGCAAGCGGTTGAAGATGAACTGCTGATTGGCGATCGCCTCATTCGGGAGCAGACGGGTGTCACCACCCTACCCTATTTCCGGGCACCGTCCGTGGATTATACTCAGCAGGTGTTGCAGATCGCCGCGCGTTTAGGCTATACCCATATCAACTATACGCTGGACCCCGGTGACTGGAAACAACCGTATCCCGATGCTTTTGGTCCGATCACGCCGACAGAGGTATGGAACAACATTTTTCAGAGTGGGCGCTTGCAACCCGGCGCTATTCTCTTGCAGCATCTGGACAACCCCATCACGCCGGCCATCCTGGCCGCAGAAATTGCGGAGCTACGGGCCCGCGGCTACACGATCGTGCCACTGGCGGCCGGGCTACAATAGCATAGAATCGCCGCCTCGCCCCGAGCGTTAGTCGCCGCTGGCCGGCTATTGTGGCACTCTCCACCGCGACCGCGTTCCTGCCCGGCCTTCCACTGTTGCAGAGTCACCGGCTGCGCCGGCCCCGCGCGTTGCGCCGCCTTATAGACGGCGCTGCACGTCCCTGATCCGCCAACAGCGCAGCTGCCTTTCGTTCGCGCGACCCTAGCGGCGGCCGGCGGGGCGGCTTCATCCAATCTTCATGCGGATCGGCTACAATGGGGTGCGGCGGACTGTTGCCACAGGAAATGAGGAGCCAGGCTGATGCGGATACTGGTGGTCGAAGATGAGCCGAAGATCGCAGCGTTCATCCAACGCGGCTTAGAGGAAGAGCAGTATGTCGTGGATGTCGTCGAGGACGGCGAAACCGCTGTGGCCTGGGCGAGCGTCACCCCCTACGATTTGCTGGTGCTGGACATCCTGCTCCCGCTCCGCGATGGGCTCAGTGTCTGCCGCGAATTACGCCGCCGCGGCATTCGCACGCCAGTCTTGATGCTGACGGCCAAAGATACGGTGGATGACCGCGTGGCCGGCCTGGACAGCGGAGCCGATGACTATCTGGTGAAGCCGTTCGCCTTCAAAGAATTGCTGGCCCGCCTGCGTGCGCTGGCCCGCCGCACCCCCGCGCTGACCGGCCCCGTACTCAGTCTGGCGGACCTCCAACTGGATACCGTGCGCCACCAAGCGACCCGCGCGGGCCGGCCTATTGAGCTAACGGCCAAGGAATACGCGCTCTTGGAGCTGTTACTACGCCATCCCCATCAGGTGTTGAGCCGGACACTGATTGCCGAACACGTCTGGAGTTACGACTTCTACAGCCAATCCAATGTCGTTGATGTCTATATCCGCAACCTGCGGCGTAAATTGGACGATGGGTACACGCCGAAGCTGATTCATACGGTGCGTGGGGTCGGCTACAAATTGACCGAGGAGAGCGAGGATGACACGCTTTAACACGCTGCGGGTGCGACTGACGGGCTGGTATGTCGTGCTGCTGGGCCTGGTGTTGCTGGCTTTCAGCGCCCTCCTCTATACTCTGCTGGAGCATGGATTGCAGCAGCAAGTGGATCAGGGGTTGCAGGTGGCGGCCACCGGCGCGCTCGGTGCGCTGACCGTGGAGCAAGGGCGGCCGCAACTCCAGAATGGTGAAAGCGAAAACGACTTTACCCTGTTAGGCGAACGGGGGCTGCTCGTGCGCGTCGGCCTGTTGGATGGGCAGATCGTCGCCAGTCGGGGTCCGTTTCAAAGTGTGCCGGTGCCGCCGGCGGCGCTGACGGCGGTGGGTCAGGGGCAAGCCCACTTTGCCACCCTAGCGGGGGCGGGCCGCGAACTCCCCGTGCGGCTCTATACTTTGCCCTATGTGGCGGGGGCGCGAGTGGTCGGGTTTGTGCAGGTCGGCCAGTCGTTGCAGCCGACCCAGGACAGCTTACACCAGCTGCTCTGGCTCTTGCTGCTGGGGGTGCCGCTCACCCTCGGCCTGACGAGCCTGGGCGGCCTATTTCTCGCCGACCGCGCCCTCGGCCCCATTGATCGGATCACGCGCGCCGCCCAGCGGATCAGCGCCGAGGATCTGAGCCGCCGCCTCAACCTGCCCCCCTCTGCCGATGAAGTGGGGCGCTTGGCCGCCACCTTCGACGCGATGTTGGTCCGCCTCGATACGGCCTTTCAGTTGCAACGCCGCTTCGCCGCCGATGCCTCGCATGAACTCCGCACGCCTCTGGCGATCATCAAAGGCAACATCGGTGTGGCATTGCAGCGATCCCGCTCCGCCGCCGAGTATCAGCAGGTGCTGACCGACCTGGATGATGAGGTAGACCGCCTGACCCGCTTGGTGGAAGACTTGTTGCTGCTGGCGCGAGCCGACAGCGGCCACCCACTGCTGCACCTGGAGCCGCTGGATCTGGCCGATCTGCTCCAGGTGGTGGTGGATCAGGTGCGCCCGCTGGCGGCGGCCAGGGGCATCGGCCTGACGCTACAGAACCCACCCGCCGTACCGATGCTAGGCGACCCTGATAAGTTGCTGCGGCTCTTCCTGAATCTGCTGGATAATGCGATCAAGTATACCCCGGCGGGCGGGCAGATTACGGTGCGGGCAGCCGGCACGGCGGCGGGCATCACAGTGACCGTTCAGGACAGTGGGCTGGGGATGCCGGCGGAGCAACTCGCGCATATTTTCGAGCGGTTTTATCGCGCCGATGCGGCGCGGTCGCGGGTCAACGGAGGCAGTGGACTGGGCCTCGCCATCGCGCAATGGATTGTCCAGGCGCATAACGGCCAGATTGTCGCCACGAGTCAGATCGGCGCAGGTAGCACCTTCGCGGTGCAACTGCCCTACGCGCTGCCGCCGGTTGCCGGGCACGGGGCTGCTGGGCGTATACCGGTGGCAGCCGACCTGCCCGCCCACTAGTCATCCGCGATCCACTAAACGACCGCGATCCCACCCCGCGCCGGCGAGAGTGCCGCCCGCAATTGCCCCAATCTCCACGTTTCTGCGTCGCGTCGCCCCCTGCGTGGCTCCCGGCGCTACGCCTCTTCGCGCGTTAGCCAACACGCGGCGGCGCTGGGCGTGGGTTAGATGAACAAACTCTCATACCGGCTTCATGCGCTCTTCATGCGCGATTGCTACCATAGAGGTCAGGCAGGGCGCTCTGCGGATCACCGTCGCGCTGTGCGCCGGCTCCCCTGCTGTCATAGCCGATTGAGGAATACAGGTCTGCCACGTATAAGGAGAGAACCATGCTGATCACACAGAAATATCGCTGGGCCGGCGCGCTGCTGGCGCTGGCCCTAACCCTGGTCGCGTGCGCCGGTACAACGGCACCGGCCACCGTCGTCCCTCTCGTAGCGACTCGGTCGCCGGTGAGTACCCTTACCGCGCGTGCCACGCCGGGCGGCGAAGCGGCCGGCGAAGCGGCCGGGGGCGAAGCGGCCCTGGTGACTTACACCGACGCGGCCCAGCACTTCGCGCTGGGGCATCCCGGCCCCTGGACCCAGGACACCACTGTGGCGAGCGGGCTGAAGTTTGACGGCGGTGATGACAGTCTGCGCCTCACCTTGACCCCGCTGCCGGCGGGAACCACGCCCCTGGCCTACGCGCAGCAGGATCAGGCCGCCGTCGCTACCGCGTACCCCGGCTTTAAAGCCGTCGGTTTAGCCGCCTCGACCGAAGTGCCGGGGGCGGTGGTCCTCGGCTTCGAGGCCCAGGGCACCTCCGCCGTGACCGGCAAAGCCTACGCCGCGCGCGGCGACCGCTACTATATCCCGCTGGCGGACGGCCGCCTGGGCGTGCTGACCGTGATCGGGCCGGCGGCGCATTACGACCGCGAAGGGGTACGGGACATGGCCCTGACGCTGAAGGTCGTCCGATGACCCCCGCCGCGCAGGGAGCCGCGCCGCCCCCGGTCATCACCTTACAGGGTCTCTACAAAATCTATCGCGACGGTCCCATCGAAACGGTCGCCTTGCGCGATGCCCACCTCACTGTGCAGTCCGGCGAGTTCGTGGCGATTACCGGGCGCTCCGGGGCGGGCAAGAGTACCTTGCTGACGCTGATGGGCGGCTTAACAACCCCCAGCGCGGGGCAGGTGGTGATCGCCGGCACCGACATCGCTCAACTCAATGAGACGGAACGGGCGCGCGTGCGCCGCGAGCGCATCGGCATCGTGTTCCAGGCCGACAATCTGATCCCGTTTCTCAGCGCGGCGGAAAATGTCTGCCTGCCACTGCAACTGGCCGGGCGACCCCACGCGGCGACCCGCGCGCGGGATCTCCTGGCCGAGGTGGGGTTGGCGGCGCGGGCCGCGCACAAGCCGGGGATGCTTTCGGGCGGTGAACGGCAGCGGGTTGCCATCGCAGTGGCACTGGCGAACGATCCCCCACTGCTGCTGGCCGACGAACTAACGGGGGAACTTGATTCGGCCACCGCCGACGGAATAATGGCCCTACTGCGCGGATTGAACGATCAGCGCCGCCTCACCCTAGTCGTGGTCACCCACAACCGCAGCGTGGCGGCGCGCGCCGCGCGGCATATCACCATTGCCGACGGGCAACTGCTGGAACAGGAGGCTTCCTAATGTCGCGCAGTATTTTAGCACCCCCGCTCCCCGCCCGCCGAATCGGCCCGCCCCTGGATCTGCGCGACCAGTTGCCAGGAAGCATCGTGCTGCAAACCAGCGGCCTCACGCGCACCTATCGCGTCGGGCGGGATCGCGTCACCGCGCTGGACGGCGTGGACATCAGTGTGCGCCAGGGCGAGTTTGTCGCCGTGATGGGGCCGAGCGGCTGCGGCAAGTCCACCTTGCTCAATCTGGTGGGCGGCTTGGATCGACCCACGGCGGGCCAGGTGCAACTAGGTGGGCACGATCTGGCGACCATGAGCGATGAGGCGTTGGCGGTCTTACGCCGGCAAACGCTCGGTTTCATCTTCCAGCGCCACGACCTGCTGCCCATCTTGACAGTGCAGGAGAACGTGGAGTTCCCCCTGCTGCTGGCGGGTTGCGCCCTGGCCGACCGGCAACGCCGCGCCGCCGACCTCCTGGCGCAGGTGGGGTTGGCCGAAAAAGCGCAGCATTTGCCGGAGGAGCTGTCCGGCGGGCAGCAACAACGGGTGGGCATCGCCCGCGCGCTGGCGAACCACCCCGCGATCCTGCTGGCCGATGAGCCGACCGGCAATCTCGACAGCGCCACCGCCGGCGAAATCCTCGATCTGTTGGCCGCCTTGGTGCGCCAGGAGGGGCTGACCCTGGTGATGGTCACGCACGATGCCGAGGATGCCGCCCGCGCCGACCGCATTATACGTTTACGCGACGGCCACTTGGTGACCGAGAAGGACGCAACCCCATGATTGTCTCGTATGCGTGGCGGCTGGTGAGCCGCAACGGGCGGCGCACCGGCACCTACCTGTTCGGACTGACGCTGGCTGTCGGGCTGTTCGCCGGCATTCTCTTTTTTGTGGATGCCACGGCCCGCCAAATGACGGCCACGGCCCTGGCCCCGGTGAAATTGGATCTCGTCGCCCATGCCACGGCCCCGGACGTAAACATGGTCGCCGTCGCGCAGGGACTAGCGCAGCAGCGGGGTCTCACCACCGTGGAACCCGTGACCGCCGCTGATTTCGTGTCGGCGCAGAAGGTGGGCGCGGCCCACGGCTCGCCGGCCGGGCGCTTGTTCGCGATCCGCCCCGCCTACCTCCAGCAGTTCGACCTCTTACAGTTGAGCGCCGGCACCTGGAACGCGCAAGGCGCGGCAATCAGCGAAGCCATGGCGACCGCGCAGCAGCTCAAGGTGGGCGATATGCTGCAACTCACCTTTACCGGGGTTGCCCCGCCGCTCGTCCTGCCGATCAGCGCGATTGTCAACCTGGACGGGGCCGATGCCCTCTTTGCGACGGCGACGGAAGCGGAAAACGCCAGGGTCGCCGATGTGGTCTTTGTGGACAGCAGGTGGTTCCGCACGGCGCTGCAAACGCCGTTGGCGGCCCTCGCTGCGAACCCGCCGCTCACCCTGCCGCCCGGCACGGTCGTCTTTGACCCGCAACTCCATATCAAGATCGACCGCGCGGCGCTGCCGGCCGATCCGACGCTGGCGGCCTTGCACACCGAGTCGCTGCGCCGCGAAATTGAGCGCGCCTTTCCCGGCCAGATCAAGGCCGTAGACAACCTATCGCAGCGGTTTAAGACGGTCCGCGCCGATGTCTTGTCGGCCAAGATTTTGTTTATCTTTCTCGGCTTGCCCGGCGTGGTACTGGCCGCGTACCTGGCGAAATTCGCCGCCGAACTGTTTGCCGAAGCCCAACGGCGCGAACTGGGCCTCTTACGCACCCGTGGGGCCACCCCGGCGCAGATCACCGGCATCCTGGCGCTGGCGGCGTTGTTGCTGGCCGTGGGCGGATCGCTGGGCGGGTTGCTGGTCGGGGCGGTGGCGCTGGGCGTGGCGGCGCGCGGATCGCTGGCCGGCGCGCTGAATCCCTTAGCGCCCGGCTTTGATTGGGGTCTGTTCGCCGGCTCGGCCGGCCTCGCGTTTGCGGCGGGGTTGGTGCTGACTTCGCTGGCGGCGTTCTTGCCCACCTTTGCGGCCTTGCGCCGGGAGATTGTGCAAGAACGGCGCACGGTCCGCCGCACGGAGCCGGTTCCCTTCTGGAAACGGGCGTACCTGGACTTCTTCTGTCTGGCGCTCGCCGGGATCGTACTCACCGTGACCCAACTGAACGGCGGGTTCAAGCCGTCGGCGACAGAGGCCGCCGCCGTGACGCTCTCGTTTTACATCTTCCTGGCCCCGCTGCTGGCCTGGATCGGGCTGACCTTGCTGCTGTTGCGCCTGCTCGAACGGGGCTTAAGCGGGGCCGCGAGCCGGCTCGCCGGCCTGTTCCGGCGCGTGCTGGGCGAGGTGGGCGAAGTGGCGGGCAAATCCGTGTCCCGCCGGGCGCGGCAGATCGGGGCCGCGACCACCGTCATTGCGTTGACCCTCTCGTTTGGCATTAGCCTGGCGTTTTTCCAACAAACCTATAGCAACGAGAAACGCCTGGATGCCCAGTATGTGGTGGGGGCGGATATGCGCTTTACACCGGCGCTGAATACCCCGCAAACCGCCGACTTCGCCGCGCAACTCCACCAACCGGGCGTGCGCGGGGTGACGGCCGTGGTGCGCGACACCCAGGCGCTGGTCGGCTCAGAGAAGAACACGGTCTACGGCATTGATGTCCCGTCGTTCCGGCAGGTGGCCTATCTCCCGGATAGTTTCTTCGTGGATGGGGCCGCAGCGCAGACGGTGGACGCGATGACCAATCGCACCACGAACTACGCGCCGGGATCGGCCCAGCAGGTGCTGGACACCCTGGCCCGCACCCCGAACGGCGTGATCATCTCGGTGGAGCAGGCGGAGAAGTACAATATCCGCCTCGGCGATCCGGTGCGCCTGCGCCTCTATAACCGCACCACGCGCAAGTATACCGATGTGCAAACCCAGGCCGTCGGCTTGTTCGTCTACTTTCCGACATCGTCGCAGGATTCCGACTTCATCCTCAACCGGGCCTTCATGACCGCGCAATCCGGCGACAGCGCCATGGACTACTTTCTGTTGAAAACCGACCCGGCGGCCGGCACCGTCACGCGCGTCGCCACCGCCTTGACCACGCAGTACAAGAACCGCTTGCCGGTGCGGATCCAAACCATCGAAACAGTGGTCAAAGCCGATGAAAGTTCGCTGGCCGCGCTGAACCTGGAGGGGCTGGGGGCCATGGAGCGCCTGTACACGATCCTAGTCACCTCGGTCGGCCTGGGCATCTTCCTGGTTGCCATGATCAATGAGCGGCGGCGCGAGTTCGGGGCGATGCGGGCGCTGGGGGCCAACCTGGCCCAACTGCGCCGGTTCTTGCTGGCCGAGGCGCTAACCATCGGCACGTTAAGCCTGCTGCTAGGCGGGATCGTCGGCGTGGTGCTGGCCCGCCTGTTAGTCTTGCTGCTGGGCGTGATCTTCACCATTCCCGCGACGGGGCTCGCTTGGCCGGGGGGCGCGTTGGCGACGCTGGTCGGCCTCGTGGTCGGCGGCATGATCCTCAGCACGCTGTTGAGTGCGCGGCGGCTGGCGACCCTCCGGGTGGTTGAGGCGCTCCGCGAAACCTGAACAGCCCCGTCGGATCATAGTTCGTGGGGCGGCCGGCGACCTCCACGACCACCCGCTGGGCCGTCCAGTGCCGGA